>JAKFXP010000033.1 GCA_021731325.1 Parcubacteria group bacterium | reverse complement strand
GGTCGAAGATGAACGTGCCACCCTCATGGCGCAGACCGATTTGTATCATGTCAAAGGAGTACATGTTGGCAAGATGAAAGGGGAGTATATCAAACGATTGCGTTCACTCGATAAAAACGGCGAGCTTGCAATCGTATACCGACAATACCAAGAGGCGCTTGCCGCACGACATCGCTACGATTTTGATGACTCGCTCCTGCTCCTCATTGAAGCGCTCGAGCTGCACGAAGATTTTTTGCGCGAGCTACAAGAAGAGTATCAGTATTTTTTGGTCGATGAACATCAGGACACCAACGGTGCACAGAACCGTATCCTCGAACTCTTGGCCACGTACTTTGACCGGCCAAACTTGTTCGTGGTGGGGGATGAAAAGCAGGCCATCTTTCGGTTTCAAGGTGCCTCACTCACCAATTTTTTGTATTTTGAACAGAAGTTTCGTGACGTACGACGTATTACCCTCGATACCAACTATCGAAGTCATCAAGGAGTGCTCGACGCGGCGCATGCACTCATTGTGCAGAGTAGTGAGGGTATTCATGCACCCCTCACCGCTCACGCAAACCCCGGGTCAGGACACGATACCCGTATCAAGGTTTATACTTTTAATGCTGATGATGAAGAACTGCTATTCTTGGCTGAATCAATACAAGCAAAGCTTGCTGAAGGAGTGCCCGCACATGAGATTGCCGTCTTGTATCGCAATAATCGGGATGTCGAAGCCATTGGTGATTATTTTGAGCGGCTCGGCATACCTTTTTTGATCGAAAGTGGGCACGGAGTACTTGATGATCCTGATATCCGTAAGCTCAATTTGCTGTTGCGCTCGCTGGATGACCTCACGAATGATGATATTCTAGCATCGGTTCTCTTTATCGGCTTCCTGGAGGTGCCGGTACAAGATGTGTATTTGCTTATTCGTGAGGCGCGTTCCTCCAAGCGTTCGCTCTTTGAGGTGCTGGTGTCACCGGGAGACATGGTACTCACAGACGGCGATGCGGTACGACGGGTGTGTAATCTCTTGATTAGCTGGAAGCGTGCCGCAGAAAACGAATCATTTTTGCATGTCTTTGAGCAGGTGGTGCGTGAGTCGGGGCTCTTGCTCCACCTGCAACGCTCCACGTTCCACGTGGAGAAGTTTGATAAGCTGGTTCGACTCTTTGATGAGATGAAGGCACATGTGCGTCGTACGCCCTTTTTTACGATCAATGACTATCGCACCTTCCTCACTATTCTCGAAGAACATAATGTCACCCTTAGTGCGCAGTCACGCCAGGTGCCCCAAGCGGTTCGGCTTATGACCGCCCACCGTGCAAAAGGACTCGAGTTCGATTACGTATTCATTGTACATACGTACGATGGCCACTGGGGTGGGCGCACCAAACACAAATACTTTTCACTTCCATACCGGAGTGGCACCACCGCACTTGAAGCAAGTGATACCGAAGATGAACGGCGACTGTTCTATGTGGCAATTACCCGTGCACGCAAAGATGTGTATATTTCGTATGCTGCCCTTGCTCCCGATGGACGCGATCGGGTACCCACTCAATTTCTCGAAGAGATTCACGAAGATTTGCGTTCCATGATTCATGGTGACAGTTTGGGGTATGCCAACAAACGTCCGCCGCTGTTTGTAGAGCGCAAGGGGCGTGAAGGAGTCGAACGGTACGGACGTTTTATCGAAAGTGCGTTTGCGGAACGAGGTCTTTCGGCGACGGCACTCAACAATTATCTCACCTGTCCCTGGAAATGGTTTTATGAAAGTTTTTTTCACACGCACTTCGTACCCTCGATTCATCAGATCAAGGGTACGGCGGTGCATGGTGCCCTCGAAGCGTATTTTAATGCACGTAATAGTGATCCTCATGTCTCGTTCGACCTCTTGCATGAGCAGTTCGTTGTGCGTATCAACGATGCGGATTTCGATGATCTTTTGAAAGAACGGGTAATCAAAGAAACGGGCGCATCGTTGGCGGGGTGGTATACGAAGTGGTTGCCCACCTGGAAGCCATACAGCAAAAACGAACTGAGTATCAGCGGCATACTTATTGATGACACTATTCGCCTTACTGGAAAAATAGACAAAGTTGAATACCTGGGCGATCCCCACCATGCAGGAAGTCATGAGGTATCGGTGGTGGATTATAAGACGGGGCACCCCAAGAGTCGTAACGAGATTGAGGGAACCACCAAAACAGCCACACGTCAGCCGGGAGCGGGTGGGTACAAACGACAATTGGTATTTTATAAAATCCTGCTTGATCGGTATGCCGAAGGCGCATATCGCATGCAAGAAGGGGTGCTTGATTTTATCGAACCAACCGAAAGTGGCACCTATAAACGTGAAGCATTTGTCGTGAGTGATGCGGACACGACTGAGCTCATCGATACTATTCGACGGGTCTCGGACGAAATACAACGAGTGTCATTTTGGGACACTCGTTGTGATGATACCGCCTGTACCGCCTGCGCGTTACGCGAGATGATGGCGTAACGGTACCGTTACCGTATAGCTATGGCAGGGGTGCAGTACTCGATGCAGTTGTTGCGGTATCGGTAGGTTGGGTAGATGGAGGTGTTTGACGCAAGGCATCGGTGAATTGGTTACTTGCCGAGTTTGATGCGTCGGGTCGTTCGATGGTCGTAATGCCAATTGTTTTGAGAATGGTCTCGGTTGCACTGGCAACGGCAACATAGGGACGTGCCCCGCCAAAGGACACCCGATCATGTTGCGTAATAAGTACCGTAAAAGGACTTCCTTCCGCACCGGTCGCCCGAGCTTCGTCAAAGTCTGTGGTAATACGTTTTTGGAGTTCGTCTGATTCCATGCAAGCGGTAAAGGTGTCCGCACCTACACCCGCTGCTTGTGCAAGGGACACAATTTCTTGTGCACTTACTTCACTTTCTGGCTTTTTTGCTTCAAAAAGACTGTCGGCAAATTTCCAAAAAGCTTGATTGCCACCGTGTTTTGCCACGCACTCACTCGCGAGTGCGTATACATTGGCTTGCGGGTGGAGCTGGGTGAGTGGTATATGGCGGAAGACCCACGCAACATCACCCCCCCGGCCGTATTGATCGATGATTTGTTCCATCGTATCATGGAATTTATTGCAGAAGGGACATCCAAAGTCTGAATATACGACAAAGACCAGCTTGGCATCAGGGTTGCCCCGAATATGATCGTCAGGTTGAACCGTGCGGATTTCTTGCAGGAGCTCCTTTTGGTCTTTGGAAGCATCTTCAAACGTCAGGGCAGTGTCTTTGTGAAATTGGGTATACCACACGGATCCACCAATGATACCGAGCGCGACAATGCTGGCGATGAGACGGAGGTTGCGACTGTGGTTTTTTGGAGGCATAGGGCGTGCTATGATGGATTAATTATTCCTACAGTGTACCATGACTCTTTTTGACGCAGTAGTATTAGGATTGGTGCAGGGGATTGCAGAGTTTCTCCCTATCTCATCAAGCGGGCATCTCATCATCGCCCGCGACGTGCTAGGACTGGTCACCGACCATGGGCTTGCGGTTGATGCGGTATTGCAGCTCGCGACGGCATGCGCAGTGCTTCTGTACTTCCGGAGAGACCTGATGACGCTCGCAATAGGTATGGTGCGGCGGATGCAGGGTACCGCAAGCATCGAACGCACCAACGATACCCTTTTTTGGTCGCTTCTCATCGGCACCATACCGGCGATTTTCGGCGGACTTCTTCTCGAATCGTACATGGAAACGACCTTTCGCAGTGCACAACTGGTGGCGTGGGTGCTCATTATCGGATCCGCACTTTTTGTGGTCGCCGAATATCTGGCAAAGCACATGACTACCAAACCACTTTCGGTAGGGCGGGGACTCATAATTGGTCTCTTCCAGATGCTCGCACTGGTACCTGGACTCTCGCGCTCGGGCGCCACTATTTCGGGAGGTATGCTCATGGGTTTGTCGCGTGAGGCGGCTGCCCGGTTTTCTTTTTTACTCTCATTGCCCATTATCCTTGGATCAGGTCTCAAAAAGTTGCTCGAACTCAATGGCGCAGCGCTCTCCCTGCACGAGTGGACGATGATTACGG
>JAKFXP010000046.1 GCA_021731325.1 Parcubacteria group bacterium | reverse complement strand
GGACGGGACTGCTCTATCCATTGAGCTACGAGGGCTGTTTACACCTGGACACTCTACCACGGATTTGGATACAAAAAAACGCGTTTCCGCGTTTTTTCTTTCCTATTACTGAATCCCGAGAAGTTGAGAGATCTTAGATTTATCGAACCCGATAATCATCTCGTCACCAATGTAAATGACGGGGACTCCCATTTGACCACTTTTTTGCATCATCTCTTGTCGTTTTTCAAGATCAGTAGCGACGTTGTAGTCCGTGAACGGTATATTCTTTTCAGTCAAAAAGTCCTTTGCCATATGGCAAAAGTGACAGGTCGGGGTGCTGTATATGGTTATCTGTTTGTCCATGTTGTTGTCTATTTAGTTTATATATGTTGCCACTATACCATTTTCAATCCGGTGCGGGTAGGGAGAATCGGGGTCAAGTCACTAAGCCTTTTCCGCGCCCTACAGGCTTGAAAAGTCTAAGTGCTTCCTCCCCGGGCTCGGCCTCGCCTCTTACGCTTCGCTCCAGAGTCGGCTTCGCGGCCTCCGCCTTTCGATTCTCCCTACCCACTATAAAAACATAGTCGCCAAATACATTCGTATTTGTCTCCTTGTTTTTGTGCGGGTAGGGAGAATCGAACTCCCGCCTCAACCTTGGGAAGGTCGCGTCCTACCACTAAACCATACCCGCAAGTCAAAGTACTATACCAGAAAAATAACACTATTTGCACTATCTCAACACCTTTTTTGGTTGTAAGTAAAAACCCTTCAAGCTTGCGGCCCGAGGGGTTAGTGTTCACAGAGAGGTGGAGTTCTTGTTCTCGTAGATGTGCATTATGCAGATCAGCTGATACGGATCGGCTACGTGCAAATATGCTATAGTACCAATTGTCACCTTGGATCGTGTAACTCGTCGAAGACACCGCTTTTGGGGAGGCCTTGCGCAGAACGCCGGATTCAGGCGGTCGAGCAGAGAGACTCGCCTCGCAAGGCGAGAACTCGTGCCTCCCGGAAAGCGAGTTTCGAGAAAGAGTTTCAAATCTATACTATTAAAACCACCCTTTCACCGTATCCCACCAATTTTTTTCTTCAGAAATAACTGTTTGTGGTGCAGTAGGTGCAGGTTCTTCGACGAGGACGATGAGCTCCTCCCCTTCCTTCCCTACCTCGTACCGCTTACGCAACGCTGCTTCTACTCCCCGAGGGTCATCCAGATTCGCAATATCTTCCTCTAGGTGTGCCTTACGTTCCTCAAGCCGACCTAGCTCTGCCACAAGCTCTACCCGCCGCCCACTGGTCTCTTGTGCAGTTGAGTAGGCCTTCCACGCCACGTACGTAAAAAATGCGACCGGTACACACAACAGTACCAAGAATGGCTTTGAGTACATGACGCTCTGTACTTTACGTTTTTGATGAAAATCGAGCATACGTTGCACCACACGGTTAGTATGGTACTATCATTGTACCCTGCTTTCGGGGTTCTTATCTACTATGTTACTCTTCCACAAACGAACCAAAAAAGTCATTAAATATGTATGGGGCTTTATTTCCGTACTTATTGTACTCAGTATGGTAGTGACATACTCGGGCTTTACCATGCTTGCCCGTACTCCCTCAACTACTGAACCTCCTGTTGACATCCCGCAAGAAGCGCTTGATATGATGAAAAATAAAGAACAATCGAGCGAGATAACTCCTGAAATGCAGGCAATTCTTGATGCAGCAAAAAAAGGCACTTCAACCAAACCCGTGCCCCCTACCGCTCCCGTTACTCCACCGGTACAGAAACTTGATTTCTCCTTATAAATAAAGGACTAGGCAAAATACTAGTATGAAAAATGAGCACTCAGTGCTCATTTTTCACTTCCTCGTATCATTGTGAGAAATACTTCGTGGGGAATATTTACCTTACCCTGCGCGCGCATCTTCTTTTTCCCCTTCTTTTGTTTTTCGAGGAGTTTCATTTTTCGAGTAATGTCACCTCCGTAGAGCTTCGCCGTAACATCTTTTCGGAATGCTTGCATGGTTTTTGAGGACACAATACGCCCTAACGCAAGCGCTTGTATCTTTGCCACAAACTGCTGTCGGGGCATGACCGCATGTAGGCGTTCAACCGTCTCTTCTGCCTCTTCTTCTAGCCTCCTTCGCGCAATCACGCGCGTAAAAGCAACCACCGGCTCATCTGCAACCACGATATCCATGCGACACACGTCTGCGTCTCGCATCTCCCCAAATTCATACGACACACTCGCATATCCTGAAGAAACACTCTTAATTTTGTCAAAAAAGCCACGCATGAGTTCCCGAAGGGGCATGTCGATAGTGAGTTTTGTACGTCCATCACCGAAGGTCTCCGTCGCCCGACTTTCTGCTTCATGCTCGTATAATATTTGCATAATCGAACCCACGTAATCAGAAGGAGCAATGAGTGTCACTTCAGCCCATGGCTCACGCACCAGCTTGATTTTCCCATATTCAGGAAATTTGTGCGGTGAATACACAATTTCCTTCTTACCATTCACTAGTTCCACTTCGTAGGTGATACTCGGAAGCGTAATAACCAAGTCAAGATTAAATTCACGTCGCAATCGTTCGGTAATAATCTCCAAATGCAGCATACCCAAAAAACCGCATCGATACCCCCGTCCCAATACCCCACTACTCTCTTCTTCGAACGAGAGAGAGGAATCTGAAAGCTGCAAGCGTGACAATGCTTGTTTCAGAAGTAAAAAGTCATCCTGACTTTCTGGATAGACACTCGCCCATACCACGGGGGCTGGTTTTTTGTACCCAGGAAGCGGCACCATGCCCCCTGAGGCAGGCATAATCGTATCTCCGACACTGGCGACGCCTGGCTCTTTGATCCCCGTTACAATGTATCCAATCTCTCCTGCAGAAAGCCGTTCGGTAGGTGTTTCGTCGGGCATAAATACCCCTACTTCAAGCGCTTGAAATGTTTTTTTTGAAGCACCAAACTTGAGTTGATCACCTTTTTTGACCGCACCGTCGGTGGTGCGCACATATACAATGACTCCTCGGTGATTACTATATTGAAAATCAAACACGAGTCCGCGAAACTGATGATCCGACTCAACCTTTGCAGGAGGTGGCACACGTTCGATAATTGCCGCGAGTAATTCGGGTACTCCCTTCCCTGTTTTGCCCGACGTCTCAATAATACTGTCGACGGGTACGTCGAGTAATTCTGCAAGTTCCAACTTTATCTCATCTATTCGCGCCAGGGGTGCGTCTATTTTTGACAATACCGGAATAATGACTAGATGATGCTCACGTGCCATACCAAGGGTGGTCAGCGTCTGTGCCTGCACCCCTTGAGTCGCGTCTACTAAGAGGACGACTCCTTCAACCGCATTGAGTGCGCGCGACACTTCGTAAGAAAAGTCGATATGACCAGGTGTATCAATCAGGTTGAGGACATAGGGTACTGTCTGATCTACGTACTCCATCCGAACGGGTTGCATTTTTATGGTAATACCCCGCTCACGTTCAAGATCCATACGATCGAGCACCTGATCTTTCATCTTCCGCGCCTCAATCGTATGGGTCACCTCAAGCATGCGGTCAGCCAGCGTGGACTTCCCGTGATCAATGTGCGCTATGATGCTGAAGTTTCGAATGTTGTTCATATGTATATACCTTCCCCTTCCCGTATACGAATCCCCTATACGTACCTACACTCCTTCAATGGAGCCCCGTGCTTTTCCGAGTCGAGCCTGCGTGATGCGGGCATGCATTCCTGCCCACGCCTCATGTGCATCTTCGCTTTCGAGGACTATGAGCATCAAACCCCAGAGTACAAGCCCTAATGCTCCTGCGACCGCCCCCTGTACAAAAATACCAATACCGGTGTGTAAAGATACCATATCATCTAACGTACCAAGTGCAAGGTACGCCCCCACTCCTCCTACCAGAGCGGCAATCAATGACTGCATGCTCGTCTTGGCGAGCGAACGCACAAAATACGGTGCTTCGCGTTCAAAATACCACAATAAGAGCAGCATATTTACTACTGCCCCCAGTGAAAAAGCAAGGGCTATGAGCAACACTTCACTTCCTGCAACCCCCGGCACTCGCATCATGCTCGCAAACAGCGGGAGGTCAAATACCCCGTGACGAGCCAAACTAAGTAAGATAAATGCAAGTGCAACCGTAAGTAGGGAGCTGCTCACATTCAGGATAAGTGGAGCAAG
>JAKFXP010000047.1 GCA_021731325.1 Parcubacteria group bacterium | reverse complement strand
GGCGCTGGGGTGGGTGTACTAGCACCAAGCGTACCTACGTAGTAGTTATCAAGCTGTTTCCACGCACTTGATGAGTGGCTTCCACCTCCTCCTTTGGTACTAAATGCATTGGTCGCCTCTTTGCCACACCAAGGTTTGATAGTGTTCGTACCTCCGGGATGGAATGGGATGTATTGTGTGACGTTGTATACCTTGTTGTTCACAATGAACCAGCAGTCACTGGTGGTGTTGTGACTCGCTACTGCAAGAGGAGTGAGCGAAGACGTTTGTGCTTTTGGGGGTGGGGTGGGCGATGTAACCTTTGCAGGGATTTTTGCTGGTATCTTTACTATGGGTGGACTGCTTGGTGTCGGGTTGGTAGTAGAGGTGGGGGGGGTATTTGACTCGGTATCAACACTCTGAATAGGAATCGTAGTATTGTTGATTGGCAGAGCTTCCCCCATAGCCGCTACGTGATAGTTTCCCAAAAGTTTGTACGCGTTTTTGCTATGATCTTTCCCGGTGCCACCTTTGGTACGGAATGCGTTGGTCGCTTCGGTACCACATGAATCCAGAATGGTCTGAGTACCTCCCGGATGAAAGGGTACGTATTCGGTGACGTTATATATATGCCCGTCAATGGTGAGCCAACAGTTTTCAAGCGTATTATGTACGGCAACCAGTTCAGGTGTCCATTCGGTCACTCCACGCGCCACGGCATCAATCACCGATTGACCTCCGAGTACTTGATCGGCAGTGTTAGTAGTATCCGAACTGGTACCAACCGTGGTATCAGTTTGCCCTATTGCCACTTGCTCGCGATTGAGTGATTTTGCGAACTTTTGATTTTCATACGACACCAGCCCCGTTACACCGAGCACCATCACAACCGACCAAAAAACGACGAGACCGGTAATAAACATTGATTTCATAACATGGAAAATTCTTCAGCGTGTATTTGAGACGACCGTACTCCCAAGTCCTTACATTGACGAATGATGCTTTGCATCATGGGAGGAGGACCACACACAAACACATCTTTGTTAGCCAAATTGCCACTCTGCTCGTAAATGTGCGCCACGGTCAAAAATCCTTGCTCCTTGCTCACATGTGGAATAATGCGCAATTCTGGACATAGTGCTGCAATAGTGGAGAGTTCTGCCAAAAAAAGCATTTCATCTCGAGTGTTTGCCGTGTAGTACAAATCAACCGCCCTACCAATACTCATCTGCGTAAGTGATCGGGCGCGGCTCAAAAATGGCGTGATGCCAATTCCTCCTGCAATCCACACTTCGGATTTTTTTGTTGCATGCGATGCTGTGAAGCCCCCGAACGGCCCCTCGACAGTTGCTGCAGCTCCCACAGCAAGACACGGCATCTCACTCGTCCAATCTCCAAGTGCTTTTATAGTGAGCCGCAGTTCTCGTTCGTGTGGCGCGGAGCTAATCGTAAAGGGGTGCACTTCATTACTCACGCTCACATCTTTAAATGACACGAATACAAATTGCCCTGGTTCAAATATCAGTGGCACTTCGACCGGAGTGAGCACTACTTCGGTCACGGTATGGTCAAGTGCGCGCACTTCTTTGACCATGTAGTGATGTTTGGGAATCGCGCGTGCAAAGATGGTACGGTAGAGGTACGCGCTCACTGCAAGGCACGCGAGTCCTCCGGAATACCATGCGAGCACAAGATTTCCACTAATATCACTAGGTATATACAGTGCGTGCATAACACCCAACATAAATGCAACACCGAGCACTTTGTGAGTCTTTAGGAGTATTTGGTATCGCCAGTGCGCAAAGAGAGTTGCAAAAAGAAGTCCCATCATGAGCAGAAGTGCGACAATGCCCAGGGTTTTGGGTACATCAGAACTTGTGGGTAACAAGAACGTGGCTGCACTTGCAACCGATACCGGGACATACCGGATTGCAAGAGCAAGAGGGTGAATGAGCATAAAAAGAAAACCTAACACACCCAAATGGCGATGTGCTTGAAAAATTCTATCAAGACCACCGAAGTATGGCTCGAGAATACGAAAACGGGCAATGAGTATGAGCGAGACTGAAAACATCGCCATACCAACCAGTGCCGTGAGTTGACCGATACTCGTCATCCAAGCAACCATTGATCCAAATCGTAATTCGAGTGGCTTCATAGTAAGCCACGGAATGGCCGGAAACAGACAAGCAACCACCACCACCACAAGACCTAGCTGGGATTTTTTTACCATATATATATCCACTATAGCAAAAAGTAACTGATGTGACCAACTTCTCTACTACACACACCAAAAATAAAGTGTTATTTCTTCAACAAATCGCGAATCTCCATCAAAAGCTCTTGATCTTTAGTCGGTTTTGGTGCTTCGACCGGTTTCTCTGCTTCTTTTTTCAAAAAACGATTCATCTGCTTCATAGCCACAAAAATAGCAAATGCCACAATAATAAAATTGATGATTGCATTAATAAACTTGCCATACCCAAGTGTTACCGCAGGACCGCTCAATGTTGCCTCTTTCATCGTCCATGCGAGGTGGCTAAAATCAACACCACCGGTGAGTACGCCAATAACCGGCATAATGATATCTGACACCACCGAGGTAACAATGGTGCCGAATGCACCCCCAATCACGACAGCAATCGCAAGATCAACGACATTACCCCGCATTGCAAACCCTTTAAATTCTTCAAGAAATGCTTTCATACTACTGGAATAGTTATGATTAATGGTGATGTGAATGTAGCATATTTTTACCAATACCGCCTTCTTCTTCCCGGTGAAGAAACCGCACCGCAAGAAGCGTCACTATGGGTACCGCAAGCACAATACCAAACGATCCCACAATCGTACGTACGAGCTCGGTGGCAAACAATTCCATATTAAAGAGAGACCGACCACTCATAGGGGAGGTGTGCATCAGTAACACGAGTGGGAGCGCTGCACCAACATATGCAAGAGCAAGTGTGTTCACTACCGCGCCTACATGTTCACGCCCAATACGCATAGCACGAACAAATACCTGACGACGAGACTCCTCTGGCGCGCTTCCCAACAGTTCGCGCACTACCGCCACTTGGGTAATGGCAATATCATCAAGTACGCCTAGTGCACCGATTACAATCCCTCCAATCAAAAGGCCAATAAGATCAAGAGACCCGCGCGAGTTGAAGTTGAGGTACACACTTTCGTCTGCCGCAAATCCTGATAATGCCGTAAAGAACACTGACCACCGCGCAAGAAGGAGTGTACCTACGACCGCAAGAAGCGTACCTGAAAACGCAATGAATGATTCTCGATTGAATCCGTGGGTGATAAAAATAGCTCCAGCGAGTATGAGTGCGGCGACCCCAACACAGGCGAGTAAGGGATCCCAACCCGCAAGGAGTCCTGGTACCAATACATATCCCAGCACCAGAAGCGAGGTGCCGAGGGCTACCAAAGACCGCACACCATACCATCCCCCACATAGCACAATGACGGCGACAAAACCTACCAAGAGCCACACAAGTGACGCTCGTCGATCTACATCTTGGACTGAATACGTCTCTTCCCCTCCCACGTGTTCGTACCGAATGACAAAGAATAGGTCGTCTCGTTGAAGTGCGAGAAAATCATTCTGTACCGTAATCAGCGTACCCGTACGTACTCCCTCACGTATCTCGGCCTCAATGGTTTGGTACTTATGTGACGTATCGGTACCTGGAATAAGACGCGTATCGCTCGATACTACGCGTAACACCTTTGCCTGCACTACTTCCGATACGTCCTCGTGTATCTCCTGGGCACACAGGTCATACGGAGCACTTACAAGCACGATACTGCCTACGATGACAAAACATACTGAAAGACGACCGAACATTACTATGAGTGTATCACACCTGATCCGCACACTGCTTACACCTTCCATACAATTCAAACGAATGGTCAATCACGGTGGAAAATAACACACTCACTCTGAGTGCATCCTGTTCGACCGTCACACAACTCGTCGAGACGAAGTCCTCAACGATACCACAGGTGGTACAGATAAGATGATGGTGTTCATCATCGGACACGAGTTCGTAATGGGCATGGGCATGTCGCAGATCAACGGGACGGATGATGCCCGCTTCCGTACACTCTTTGACCGCTCGATAGAGGGTTGATTGATTAATATGTTTTGTTCCCTCCGCCACCTCAATCTCATGTAACGCGAGGGGTCGGTGTGCACCTGCAAGGAGCGTCAGAAGCGCAATGCGCTGAGGAGTTGCCTTAAGCCCTCGCGCACGCAACAGTTCCGCATATCCCTCACGTACGTGGTGCGTGTGTGTAGTATTACTTGCACGTCTCATATACTCATGATAGTATCATAAACAAGAATTATTT
>JAKFXP010000011.1 GCA_021731325.1 Parcubacteria group bacterium | reverse complement strand
AAAGACAATCGCTACGTAACCGTCGGTGAACCAGTGACCTTGGAAGTAACGGCAAACTCCGAACAGCCTATCAATGTTATTTCTGCATCCCTCTCATACCCAGACGACCTTATTAGCATTGCCTCAACCTCAAAAATAAACTCCATTATTACCCTTTGGTCGGAAGAGCCAAAAAGTGAGGATGGAGTAGTACATTTTTCGGGAGGTATCATAAGTCCCACTGGTTTTTCAGGCACGGGCACCGTTATTACCCTCCACGTAGTACCTCTCAAACCGGGTAACGCATCAATCACCTTTGAAGAAATGCACATGCTTGCACATGACGGAACTGGTCGTGAAGTAGCATGTACACAAAACCCCCTCACGTTGTTTATACGTGAAAAAGGACTCGCTTCACCTGACGTAAATCAAGACAGGCGAGTCAATATCTTTGATCTCGGTCTCCTTTCTGCAAACATACTCCTCAAATACGAACCACTCTATGACCTCAATAATGACGGTAAGGTGTCTCTCTCTGACCTGATTATCATATTCTCGACCATGCGCCACAATAGCAACCTGGGTTCCTTGGTGCTCTTTTGGGATAAATGATGACCGACTCTTCGAAAGTTACCCTCTCGGCTGAATACGGACGGTGTGTTTGTCTGTTTGGTACTGATACGGGGGTGCGTGGGGAGTCAGATCAACATTTTTTGGCTGATGCGAAGCAAGTCGATGGTGCCCCACCGCAATGGTTGACGTTCCCCGTGCGGGCACTCGATCAATGTCATCAATCTCTTGGGCAATATGTTGCTCAATGGAGTCGAGACGACGGGAGAGGTCGTGGAATATACGCATTTCTTCTCGCGTGAGCTCTCTCGACTGATTTGCTTTTTCAAGCATTCCTATTTGTTTTACCAAATCAGCACGAAGACCTTCAAACTCATCATGTGTCACGTCAAAGGCCTCACCCGTCTCTCGTTGTACTCGAGTTCGATACCCGCGCATCCAGGTATACCCAAGCCACACCACCAATGCGAGGAGTAGTATAAGGGCTACGAGGGGCACGATGACCGAAAGGTATGTAACGGCTATACTACCAAACAACATGATGTACGGCTGACTCACCGTTACTGATCGTTTGATAGAAATCGGACTCACCGCTCCCCGTTCGTCGGTAACCGAAAACCAGACGGTGTATTTTCCCGAGCGGGCACCATCAGTCAAGGTGGCCGTAAAGGCTCCCGAACCATCACTTTTTACCGTACTCTCATCCGCTTCGCCATCATTATGAGACGTAAACACCGTCACATTTGAGTTTGGGTACGTGGTACCCTGTACCGTAATTGCGTCCCCGGTTAATACTCGATCCGGTGCACTCGTGAGGGTCGGCGACTCAATGGATTTCACCAAAAAAACGGTGTCGGTTGAAGTACCAATTCCCGCCTTGTTAAACGCAGTAACCGTCAGCGTGTGTTCGCCTGGCTCAAGGCCTTCGGGTCGGTATTTGCCATCCTCTGCCCTATCCCACGCTTCTCCGGGTGCTCCATCGTTACCAATCTCGTACCGAGCAATGCCTGACTGTGGGTCTCCTGCGTCAATGATGAACACAATCCGCGGGTCGGTTGGGTCTTCTCGGGGAGCTTCTGTGACCGTTATATATTCGGGGGGAGAACGGTCTACTTTAACCGGATAGTGTGTGACTAGTCCCCAATTCTCCCCTTGTTTAAACTGAAGGTGAAAATAATTAGTCCCTTCAGGAATTGCTTCGACCGTAACCGAAGAGAGCGGCACTGGATACACTTTGGTGGGAATGCCGTTTTGATCAGTACTCAATCCCGTTTTCATCTCATTTGACCCCTCTGGTACCGTCCACGACAGTTTCACTGACGTGGTACTAAACCACTCGTTTTCTGGTACCGGTAGCGGCGTGACTTCAATCCCCGTCCCTCCTTGTGCATATGCCACCGCACCAAGCGCAGCGGCTGGCACCACGTCTTTGGGTACCAGCGTGTACGTTGCCGACTGCATAGGCGCTGAAAGAATGTTTGATGCCAATTGCCCAAGAGAGGCAACCAGGGGTGACGCTGAGCCTTCTGCAAACCAGACCTGCGTTGCGGCGTTGCGCAAAGGCCGAAATGTAAGTGTTGCAAATAACCCCTCACCGCCAGTAAAAGGACCCCGGTTGGTCGATACAATGCCCTGCAAGCGCACTTTTCCGTAACTCGACCCATCTTCATCTTTAATAATCGAACTAAACACTGACCCTTCGGTGGCGTAGGAAACAAAGGCCAAGTCATTTGGATCATATCCAACCGTTACGTCCGCACTTCCAATTGCAGTCCCGCCGGTATCAATACGTACCGTTACCGGAAACTCTTCCCCGATTGGAAACACACCTGTCCGCGGTGCCAAAAAAAGACTTGCATCTGCAGCGTGCACGCTCGCCGGTAGACACCCAACGAGGAGCCCGTACACACAGAACATTTGCACCACCACCTTGCCGATAGTCTTACACATCATGAGATTCTAAAGGCGGAGGCACTGCTCCAATAGAGCGCCGCATGTTCTTGCGTCGTCGTATCACAACGACGGCCAAGAGTACCAATATGCCGACCGCGGCCACAAGAGGTATCCAGATACTCGGTCGAGACAGCTCAGCGAATGGCGAGAGTGGGGGGGTGTATTCAACCACCCGTTCGTTACCTGCTTTATCAATCGCTTTCACCATAATCTTTGAACGTAACTTTTGATCACGAAGAACGTATGGACTTTCTCCACGCACCCAGTATGCTTCACGCGGTACCCAACTCAAGATACCAAATCGATCCGGATCAGTTTCGAGAATCTCATAATGATCGAGGCCGCTCTGCTTATCTACGGTAGAAAATACGACGTAATGTTTGGTATTACCTACCGAAGGACCGGACACCAAGGTGATTTCAAAAAGCTCTGGTGCAATGACATCATTTTTGACATCGGTAAGCCAGGTGTTTGTGGGAGTACTGCTCCCTTGTATCAAAGATACGTCTGCACCCGTCACCGAGAGGGGTGCCGCGGTGCCCTGCCCATCGTGCAAAATGACCTGTGTTTCGGGCAAGACGACAATCGAGGCCTGGGATGACGTGCCGGTGTACACTCCAGGGAGTGCCGTCACCACTAACCGCGCAACCGTATTCGTGAGTCCTGGATCACCTTCTACGCGTCCGCAGTACCCTCCCGGCACCCCTCCTTCCAACAACACCTTACCTATCTCACGAGTACCTTCCCGCTCGATACGCGGCGGGATAGTCCACAATGAGAAAATTGAGTCACCAAGCCCGATGTCTTGTACCGAAATAAGCGTGGGGTCGTATGCAAGCGCAATGCGCGCAGCGTTAATACACTCACCCTGTGCATCAATACGAATTGGTATGTACGTGGTGTCAGCGTTAGTGACGGTTGAAGTCACCGGATCAAGATATACCCGTGCCGCATATGCAGGCGATACTCCCCCTATCCCTACAAAAAAACCGACGACAATATAATACAAAACGCGCATGATGATAGTATACCGCATCAATGATACCTCGTTACTACTGACTATCCACTCGTCACCTATCCCGTCCAATAAAAAAGAAGGATTGAGAAGTCAGGTAATGAAACAATGCCATCAGTATTCAAATCAGCAATACCTCCCGCCCCATTCCAATTAAACAGGAGGATTGAGAAGTCGGTAAGGTTTACTGACCCATCTCCGTTTAAGTCAGCCTGTCCAGCACTTTTTACCTCTCGAGTACCAACGTAAAAGCTCGCATTCTGACTGTACCCACTTTTTAATTCAGCATTATCGGGATCAATATACTGCGCTTTCACTGCATGAAATACCTCTGCGCTAAGAGGGGTAGTATTGTAACTAATCGCCCATTCTCCTGTTGCAGCCGCTTTGGTTTCTTCAGGTGTATTATTTTTATCAACATAGGCACGCACCTCGGTTGCCGGTACCGCACTGCCCTGAAATACCACCGTTCCACCAGGGGCAATTTTTTCTGGCACCACCGCAAGTGTCGGGGGTATCATAATACCCGACAACGTTGTCACCGCATTCTGCACAATCTGAAAGGTGGCTGAGTACGTAATTGATTTTCTTCCCGCTCTATCAAGTGCCCAAAACCCCAAAGTCGTGATGCCCGGCGTTTGACCCGAAAGAGTAAACGAAAAATCTGCAGCACCACTTGCTTCAACGACTCGCTCAACCGTCCCGTCTTTAAGGACAGTGATTGTTGCTCCCGGGTATGCTCGTCCTTTAATCGTAACATCGGTATTTCCCTCAAAATCAATTTCTCCGTCAGTTGATGCTCCGGGGATACCTCCACTACCACTCCCCTTACCCCCACCCCCTCCT
>JAKFXP010000026.1 GCA_021731325.1 Parcubacteria group bacterium | reverse complement strand
CGCATCCAGCCTGGCTCTTTTTTACTGGTCGAAATATGTTCTACCAATTCGCGAGATATCCCGCGCCGTATCATATTGTTTGATGCAGCACCCATCCCCTCAGTATACCCGACTTGAGACCAATACCACTACTACCAAAAGCCTTATACTGCAAATAGCTGCAAGACTACTCCTTCACCTCAAAACTAAATGAATCAACCATAAACACCGCATCAATACTTCCTTGAAGCACCTGATACATGAGGGCTGCACTACACACTGCCGATCCATCACTCCACTGAGGAGTAAGTTGTCGATTGTTGATATGGAACAAAGATTCTTTGGTACCAATTTGCCCAAACACAAGCTGATTATCCTGAAAACAGGTCATAGTGACATACGTGCGCGCATTGACGGGAACATCTCCAAATACATCAGCATTAAAACGCACCGGACTACTCCGGTTGACCGCACCGGGAGAGAGCAGCGTAATGCTTCCTTCAACCCCTTTTGGCAATGCACTATTGAGGTCACTCGCAAGATCACCAACACGAGAAAAAACCGTGTACCCAGCAAAAAGTGCCACACTGAGCACGAGTCCAATACCCAAGAGTGGCCGTATGCGGTTGATATTGTCCGCAAGGTTTACGTTGATATCCATGCACACACAATAGCATGGCTTTGTACGCTACACAGTACCTACCCTGTGTATGACCAAAAAATAAATTATGAAAGCGCGAGGAGGAGGTTTGCCTGTGCCCAGTACAACGGGACTATGGTATTGGGGGTGAGTATCCCCTGTTTGTGGTAGTAGAGTTCAGGCAGGAGAAGCTCTGTATCGGACACACGTACCAGTGCAGCAAGGGTACGGTTGAGGTGCTCTGCGGCGAGTCGCTCGTACCTCTCGGGCTGTTCTGCGGTACGTGCGAGTCTGGTGTAGTACCGCGCAATAAGCGGATCAAATAACGTCCACTCAGCTTCTTGTCCCGCAATCGCGTATGCAGCACGAAACGAGTCATCAGTACTTGCGTCACTCGTGCGCAGCCCAGTACTCAACTGCTCGTAGTTAGGACCCCAAAATGAATCTGCTTCGTAACGCTTGATACCTCGCTCACCCATCAGGTGGTCACGCACGTGCTGTACGATAGTCTCAGCCATTGCGCCACCAACCAGGTTGAGTGGCTCTACCAACAAGAGGAGTGCGGCATCGTAAGCACGTGCACCCGCACCACTCTGCACCTCGTGCGGGAGGATGCTCGTGAGCGCCTGCATACCCTCGTGAAAGAGTTCGTAGACGCGATGCGCTCTCGTGTGATCGTGGTCATGCAGTATGTCTTGCCATGCACGTACGCCTGCACATACCGTACCGATACTCGACGCGCGTACTGCTCGCCCCTCTTCCCATGCACCCGAATCCGAATCGGTATAAAAATGAATCGCGTCGAGAAATCGTATCGTACGTACTGCTACTTCATGCAAGGATGTATCAAAGGCGAGTACTCCCGCCTGCACCATACTGCCCGTAATCCAAAGAAATAGTCCATGGGCGTCGTTTTGTGCATGAGGCCACCCCTCATCTACCTCTCCGAGTGTGTCGCCATTAATGCGAACGTGCGGACGTTGCATAGGGTCTGCAGCATCGACACGGCCTGCAATAACGGCTTCAAATCGGTCTGCATGGGTAGCCATATAGGTAATGAGCGCATTCGTCGTACATCGTGCTTCGTCGATGCGCCCCGCCTGCCACAGGGCGTGGGCCACGTACACATTGTCACGTACCCAGGCATACGCGTATCGCCCACCTTCGCTCTCACTGCGAGGCGTCGCAGGATACAGACCCGACGAAAGGGGGGCAAAATCAAAGGTACCTGCCTCTTCGAGTACCGTGCGTATTGGTACTCGAAGAGCATGCGTGTACTGGTCACGTATAAGGGGTGCAAGGCGTACATCATACCGTATATCCATACTCACTACTGTAGCACACGGATATAGAAAAAAGCGCAGCTTAACACTGCGCTTTTTTGGTACTCGGGGTATTTATCTTCGTCCACCGTCAGACGTGGTATATAGATCACCGTTTGATCCAGAAACAATAAAGGGTGACTTTGGCACCTTACGCCACTGTCGCGCTTCGGCACATCGTATAAAAAATGCTTCGACGGTTCCTCCCGCGCAAGCAATTCGTTTTTTTTGATGTGTCTGTTTTCGATACCAGGTAGGAAGAAGGGTGCTTGGTTTTCGTCTAGTCGGACTTGCAGTACTCATGTATTCACCTTTGGGTAGTTGAGAAATAGATCACATCTATCATTAAAGAGCAACGGATCCATCTCGCAGTGTACCGATTGACCACCGATTTAGCAAGCGCTTGCATACCATCAGTGGTTGTGGCTTACTGACGTCAGATTCGCCGTATGTATATTGGATACGGGTTCATTCCACCAACCAGAAAAGGGGCACTGCTCATGTCACACGAAAAACACATAGGGATACCGTATATAGATTTTCACGTACTTTTCCCCGCACACCAGGGAAAAGTACGTGAAACATACATCCACTCTCCCGAGCGTCTGATTCAAGTTGCAAGCGATCGCATTAGTACTCACGACGTAGTACATCATTCACATATTCCCCACAAGGGTGAGGTGTTGACCATACTTACCATATTTTGGCTTACCAACATATTGGAGACACTACCGAATCACTTGATCGCATGGGGACGGGGTGTTGAGGCATATTTTCCCTCTGAGGTTATTGACCAGTACCCCGACCTGCGCTATCGCACACTTGTGGTACAAAATCTCGAAATGATTCCCGTGGAGTTTATCTTGCGACGGTACCTAACCGGGAGCGCACTCAAACATTACCGAGCTGATGAAGACCCCTATGGATTAGTACTTCCACCAGGACTCGCACAGATGACTCGGTTTGAAGAACCACAATTTACGCCCACAAAAAAATTGGAGCGTGAAAACGACCCACCACTCCGTTCAACACACATTGCGGCAAAGTACCCGAAAGTACTTAAACTTATTGCTCGCGCATTTGACCTCGTTGAGCAACATCTTGTGGAACGTACTGTTAGTTTGGTTGACACTAAGCTTGAAATTGGCGTCGCTACCGGAGACAAGGTACATATACTTGCTGATGAGGTGTTTACCCCTGATTCAAGTCGGTACGTGTATACAGCCGACATACAGGAAGGGGTAGAGCCAACCTGGCTTGATAAGCAAGTGGTACGCAACGAGGTAGAACACCTGTGTGCTGGTGGACCTATTGTACCGTGCACCTTTTCGGAGGAGGTCATTGAACAAACAGGGTGTCAGTACCTTGCATTACTCGAACTCATTACGGGCAAAACGCTCCAGGAATGGCACTCTTTCTTAGACATAGCACATCCCGTCGTATAACGACATACAAAAAACCCCACCGTATACGTACGGTGGGGTTTTTATCTAAGACCCTATCCACTATCTTCTTGTCGAAGGTGCAACTGCACGTGCTAATGAGGTATGCAACCCTTGTACGTACTGATTACACCTCACTAATGACATCAAAACCTTTTGCACTTCCGGTAATTGCCAGTCCTATCACTCGCTCTGCGACACCTTGTTTTTTTATTTTTCGAGCCACTTCATTGAGTGTAGCCCCTGACCCAACCGCATCATCTATAAGGAGCACCGTTGCAAATGCTCTGCGGTCAGTCACAAAAAATGTTTCTCGCGCGTTTTCTACTCTGTCTTCCAATTTAGTAAGAGTCTTTTGTGGTACACGAACCCCAGATACTGCTTTTTCTATCGCAATAGACGGAAGCTCAATACGCATGTTTTGTTTGAATACCTGCATAAATTGCACCTCACGTTTTACGGTTGGAGGAATGTATCCCAGAGCATCTAGATGGTGTGTTTGTACTAGATGAGCGATATGCGGACGAGCAATATCGGTAATTTCTCTGATCATGCCCACATCCTGGCTTTGTTTTGCATACAGGAGCAGTTGTCCAAGCTTCGTTTTTCCAAACACCTCCCATGCATAAAAATCAATGTAGTAGAGTTGATCAACAAAAATCTGTTTGAAGCTGCCGGTAAGTTTTGAGGTTCCGTCAAGAAGACCATTTTTACGGAATTTTTCGTATTTTTGGAATGTGTCGACGTATTCTTTTGCTTTTTTTGCGCTATCGTATTGACGACTGGCACACCACACAACAAAACCTACCCAGCCAGCCAGCCGTTCTCCTTGGGGGGTAATGTGAAGGAAGTGAGTATCGATTGTTTCTTTGTCATACTGCAATACAGACTCCGTGGGTACGAGAACACTCGGTGATGTGTTGGTACTAGGTGTAAGTACATAAAATACACGGGGCGCAGACCCAACCTTATGCAAGGTTTTTTCTTCTAGTAGTATTTTCAAGTACCGATGAGTGAGGGAAGGTGATATACCCAAAAACTCCACGAGTTCTTTTACCGTTGCATGATCTTTTTCCCTAAT
>JAKFXP010000138.1 GCA_021731325.1 Parcubacteria group bacterium | reverse complement strand
TACGTCAATATGCCGGGAATCCATACCGCGCAGACCATCATTGAGGCATTAGTGCCCCAGCGGGTGCTGGCGAATGGGTCGGCGGTACAAAATACGCCAAAAGATATTCTTGCGACGTATAAAAAAGCATTGACCTACAACCAACTGGGCAGGCAAGAGGTGCGCGAGCAGTTGGTGCAAGCCTCTTCCAATATGCAGCGTGCTGAGGGAGTCGACGCCCAAACTCGAAGTGATTTTCGTGATTTGGCGGAGATCGAACTCAAGCGGGAACTAGAACGTAATCCCGAATCAGCTCGACTCTGGCTTTTTATGGGTTCCCATTATGGTTCAGTAGGAAAAATCGTTGAGGCAGACGAAGCGTACACCAAAGCACTCGCTTTGACCCCTACCAAACAGACGGCAATGTTTCAACTTGCGGAGGTTAAGCTTATACAAGGCAAGAATGCCGAAGCGCTTGAGCTCTTTAAGCGCGCATACGAAGAAGTGCCGGCATATGATGAGGCACGTAAGTTGTATGCGGTTGGGCTGATACGGAGCGGTAAGGATAAAGAAGCGGTGGACTTGCTTACGGAAGGATTCGGCACGGCAGCAGTGGATGACACACGTCTCTTTAATGAGTGGACAACCGCAAAACGCTTTGATATTGGCGCAATGATTTTGGAGGCGCGATTGGCAAAAACCCCCGATGACTTGCAAACCAAAGTGTCCCTTGCGGCTGCCTACAAAGAGTTGGGACGCAAAGATGAGGCAGTAACACTTCTCATGAGTATTACTGCTACGCACCCCGAATATAAGGCGCAGATGGATACCTTTATCAAGGAGATACGAGGATGGTAGTCGTATACGAATCCGACACGTACCATGCGCTTGCAATTGCAGGGTATTCATACTAAAATGTCGGGTGAGTGCCTAAGTGCTACTCACAAATGAAAAACTGCGTAAGTCCCCCGAAAGGGGGATTTGCGTACCTACCCCTTTTGTTTTTTTGAGTGATGGTGGTATACTCCATCTTGTGCTCAGTGTGGAGCGTCGCGGCACTCACAAAGTTTTTCATTTGGAGCTTATAGCACCGACGTTCCACATTGCGCATAGATTATTCCCCTCATTCTTCGCATGAAAGTACAGGAACACGAACCACTTTCAGCACATACGACGCTTCGTCTCGGTGGGACGGCGCGTTATTTTGTTTCAGTTACGTCGATTGAAGAGTTGCGTGAAGCGCTGACCTTTGCACAAGAACATGCAGCTCCCCTGTGTGTGCTGGGGGGTGGTTCCAACGTACTTTTTTCAGATGCCGGATGGACTGGATTGGTGGTGCAGATTGCCCTCCAAGGAACGGAGTACATCGAAGATAGTAAGGGTGATGCACGGGTAACGGTTGCAGCGGGCAGAATGTGGGATGAGCTGGTTGCAGAGACCGTATCGCAAGGGTTGTGGGGGATGGAGAACCTTTCTGGCATACCGGGTACCGTAGGTGCAACCCCGGTGCAAAATGTAGGCGCCTACGGCGTTGAAGTGGCGGATATTATTGACTGGGTAGAAGTACTTGATCTTACCACTCACGCCCTCCACATCCTCTCATTGAGTGAATGTGCGTTTGGATATCGAGACTCAGTGTTCAAACATTCCGAAGGAAAAAAATATATCGTCACCCGTGTTGCCTTTCGTCTTTCCACCCACCCAAAACCAATCGTGTCTTATCGTGATCTTGCGGCGTTTTTTGCTGATCGTACAGAGGTGGGGGTGCAGGAGGTGCGTGATGCGGTGCTTTCGATACGTGCCGCCAAGTTTCCCGATTTGGCAGTAGTAGGTACTGCGGGTTCCTTTTTTAAAAATCCAATCATATCAAAACGGCAATATGATGCGATCGCGCATACCTTTGGTGCGGTGCCCAGCTATCCGGTTGATGCACAGCGAGTCAAAATTCCCCTCGCATGGGTACTTGAAGCATGTGGCTGGAAAGGGAAACGTATTGGACATATGGGTTGTTGGGATGCGCAGCCATTGGTGTTGGTGCATTATGGTGAGGGTACGGCAACCGAGTTGATACTTTTTGCGGATCAGATTCGTCATGATGTTGCGGCGCGTGCACGTATTGATATTGAACCAGAGGTGCGTATCGTAGGATGAGTAATGGTCGCATACCCTCCTTTTTATTTTTTATTCGCGCACTGCGCGAATAATTTTTCTTTATGTATAAAGTTTTTATAAAATTATTTTTTATAAAAAATAATTTTATAAAAACTTATCCACAATTTATTTTTAAAAAAGTATTGTGAGAATTTATTTTTGATTGATAATGGTGTGTAAGAAAACGGCGTAGAAAAATTTTGTAAAAAGTTTTTTGGTCGACGTCGTTACTTACATTGAAACTAACCTATCACTACCATGGCAGCAAAAAAGAAAGCCGTAAAGAAGGTAGCCAAGAAGGCGGTCAAGAAGACTGTAAAGAAAGCAGTAAAGAAGGTCGTCAAGAAGGTTGCAAAGAAGAAGAAATAATATTTCTTCGTATTGTTCTTTGGAGATTTGCAAAAAATCCGCCTCGTGCGGATTTTTTGCATACATCGGTTCCCGTGTTCCCATATACGTTCTCCGTATACGAACCACTCGTTTTTGTGTTACAATCGTGCCATGTTTTCGTTTTCGTTACAGAAGGTATTTCGAGAAAGTACCAACCGCAAAACCTTGCGAGAATTAGAAGAAGTCGTCAAGGCAGTGTCTGCATATGAACCCGAAATAGCGGGACTTGCTGACGATGCATTGCGGGCAAAAACCCTTGTATTTAAAGAGCGGTTACAGCAAGGTGCATCCCTCGATGAGATATTACCAGAAGCATTTGCGGTGGTGCGGGAGACATCAAAGCGTCTCTTGGGTGAACGTCATTATGATGTGCAGATTATGGGTGGAGCGACTTTGCATCGGCATGCGATTGCCGAGATGCGTACCGGAGAAGGTAAGACCCTTGTGGCCACCCTTCCGACCTACCTCAACGCCCTCTCGGGCAAAGGCGTGCATGTGATTACGGTAAACGATTACCTATCGCGACGTGATGCGGTATGGATGGGACAGATCTATGCATTCCTCGGACTTTCAGTGGGCGTCATCAACACGCAAGCATCGTATCTATATGATGCAACCGCCAAAGAAGACTCGCCGGAAGATACTGCTCGTGATGAAAGCGGGTCGTTCAAAGTTGCGTACGATTTTTTGCGCACCTGTTCGCGCAAAGAAGCATACGCGGCAGACATCACGTATGGTACGAATAATGAATTTGGTTTTGATTATTTGCGTGACAATATTGAATATGAAGTAAGTAATTTGCGACAACGCGAATACCATTTCGCTATTGTCGATGAGATTGATTCAATATTAATTGACGAAGCGCGTACACCGCTCATTATTAGTGCGCCAGGGTTGGAGAGTGAAAATTTATACGCACAGTTTGCACACATTGCACAGACTCTCAAAGAGGGGGATGATTATACGAAAGATGAAAAGCAGCGCGCGATACAACTCACCGATCTCGGCATTGAAAAGGCGGAGCGGGCGCTCGGCGTTGACAATATATATACCGATGCAGGTATTAAGTACGTACACCATCTCGAGACGGCGGTGCGTGCTCAGGCGCTGTTTTTGCGTGATACCCACTATGTGCTGCGCGAGGGGGAAGTTGTCATTGTGGATGAGTTTACGGGTCGGTTACAACCGGGGCGAAGGTGGAGCGATGGTATCCATCAAGCAGTTGAGGCAAAAGAAGGAGTTTCGGTTCAGCGAGAGAGTAGGACGTTTGCCTCCATTACGTTCCAGAACTATTTTCGTATGTACGAGAAGATTGCCGGTATGACCGGTACGGCGGAGACCTCCGCCGAGGAGTTTTATACTGTCTACAAACTCGATGTAGTACAGATCCCTACGAATCGAGAAGTCGCACGAAAGGATAATCATGACATGATTTTTGTCAACGAGCGGGGTAAGTTAAAAGCGATTGCACGCAAAGTACGGGAATTGTACGAAAAAGGACAGCCGGTCTTGATTGGTACCGTCTCGATTGAAAAGAACGAAGAATTGTCTGAATATCTAAAAAAAGAAGGAGTACCCCATGAATTGTTAAATGCAAAGAACCACGAACGGGAGGGGGAAATTATCGCACAAGCAGGCCGAAAAAAAACAGTGACCATTGCAACGAATATGGCAGGGCGTGGGGTCGACATCAAGCTCGGGGGAGTGCCCACCACCAAAGAAGCTGCTGATGAGATAAAAGCGCTCGGGGGCCTCTTTGTACTCGGCACCGAGCGACACGAGGCACGTCGTATCGACAACCAGCTCCGTGGTCGTGCCGGGCGGCAGGGTGATGCTGGTGAGACGCAATTCTTCGTCTCACTCGACGATCATCTTATGCGCATCTTTGGTAACAATGACCTTATTAAGAGTGTTATGGGGAAGGCAACGGAAGCAGAAGATGAGCCTATTCAAATGAAGATGATCAGT
>JAKFXP010000132.1 GCA_021731325.1 Parcubacteria group bacterium | reverse complement strand
TGTCTTGGAGCACTATTTTTATTGCCTGAACCATTTCCCGGAGTTCTTTTGCCATTGCTTTGACCACGTCGTTTGTTTTGAGCTCGACGGTTTGCGGAAGGCCGGAAATGAGATCTCTCCCCCGCACCTCAATCGTAAGCTGCTCTTCAAGCGGAAGCGCGGAGCCAATCATAATTTTTATTTCTTCCGCGGTCTTGTCGCCAATGGCGAGATTACGTTGTTTTTTTACAAAATCTTGTATCGCACGGTCAATACGATTGCCGGCGCATTTGACGGACGTACTTGCAACAATGCCACCGAGGGAGATAACGGCGACATCAATCGTACCGCCGCCAATATCGGCAATGATGTGCCCGCGTGGTTCATGAATGGGAATACCCGCACCGATTGCCGCCAATACTGGCTCTTTGACCACATAGGCATGTTTGGCACCTGCCTTTACCGCCGCTTCAACCACCGCACGCCGCTCCGTGGAGGTGACCCCTGCAGGTACGGAGATAATGACGTCAGGGCGAAACAGGTTGAATCTCCCGAGTGCTTTTTTCATATAGTAGGCGAGCATGATTTCGGTCACCTGATAGTTTGCGATGACCCCTTCTTTCATAGGAAGGTACGCCACGATACTATCGGGTGTTTTGCCAATCATGGTTTTTGCCTCCGAACCAACGGCGAGAATTTTTCGATCGGTAAGAGAGACGGCAACCACCGACGGCTCGTTGAGCACGATACCCTTTTTGGGAACATAGACGAGGGTGGTGGTGGTGCCGAGGTCAATACCGAGCTGGGGGGTAAAGAAGGACATGTATAGGTAAGCATATACGCAAAAACACCAGACCGCCAGCGTGTGCTAGTAGGTACGGTATACGCAAGGCATCGGATGCTTATTCTTCGCCTGCTCCCTCAAGGTTCTCTGGGTTTTTTTCGACTACCGCTTTTAACGCCTCGTCGGGTGATGACTCACCACCGATGTCAAACGAATATATGGCGAACGCAATAGCAATAGTTATCGCGGCCATGCCAAACGCGACGAGTGCACGAGCACCAACGGATGAATTTTCTCCCATACCTCTTGTGAGGGTGACCCACTGTTATAGACCAATAATATCTGTATACTGGTAGCATATAACCCAATGAGTAGTGCCACAATGGCATACTGTGAATAAAACGACATTCTTCAATCATATATGTCAGCAACAAAACAAATGCATTTTGAAGTAGTGGGAGGAAAAAAACTCCACGGAGAGATTACGGTCGATACCTCAAAGAACGGCGCCATGGGATTATTTTCTGCGGCGCTCTTGAATCGTTCGGCAACCACGTTTCGTAATGTGCCCCGGATTGAGGAGGTTTTTCGGCTTATCGAAGTATTAGAATCTATTGGTGTTACGGCGCTGTGGGAAAAAAAGGATCTGACCATCATTCCACCCGTGACCTATACTATCGGCGCGCTTAATGAAGCATCGGCACGTAAGACGCGGTCGATTATTATGTTTATTGGCCCCCTGCTTCACTACCTCAAGGATTTTTCTATACCTCATGCAGGGGGGTGTAAGCTCGGAAGTCGTACCGTCCGTCCGCATTTTTATGCATTGGAAAAACTGGGTGTCCAGATTGATACCAAAGATGGGTGGTGGCGGATACATCATGAAAAACTGAAACCCGCAGAGATTATCATGTATGAGTCTTCCGATACGGCCACCGAAAACGCCATTATGGCAGCGGCACTGATACCGGGTAAAACGGTTATTAAATACGCGTCAGCTAACTACCAGGTACAGGAGCTTTGTTTTTTTCTCGAACAATGCGGTGTTACGATTGACGGTATTGGTACGACTACCCTCGTCATCCACGGTATCAAAAAAATCGACAAGCCAATGGTATACGAGTTGTCCGAAGACCCTATCGTGGCGATGTTTTACCTTGCTACCGCAGCGGTAACCAAGTCGAGCTTCACCATTAAGCGCGCTCCTATTGAGTTTTTGGAACAAGAGCTTCTTGTGCTTGAGAAGATGGGGTTCACATACGACATTCTTAAGCGGTATACCTCAAAGAATAAGCGAACAAAACTAGTCGATATCAAAACACACGCCTCAACACTCATCGCTCCTGAAGACAAGATTCATGCACGCCCTTACCCGGGACTCAATATGGACAACCTCCCCTTCTTTGCCGTTATTGCAACACAGGCAAAAGGTACCACACTGATTCATGACTGGATGTATGAAAAGCGAGCGATTTACCTCACTGATCTTGATAAACTGGGCTGCGAGACCTTGCTCGCTGACCCACACCGCATTTATATCGAGGGACCAACACCCCTTAAACCTGCAGAAATTATGGCACCACCCGCGTTACGTCCGGCCGTCATCTTGCTGGTAGCAATGCTTGCTGCGCCTGGTCATTCGGTACTCCGTAACGTGTACTCAATCAACCGCGGGTATGAGGATATTGCCTCCCGTCTCCGTCAGTTAGGAGCAGATATTACGGTGGTGGAGGAGTAAGGATCGTAATGTATCACGAAAACATATTTGTCAATGCCCTTCTTGGTGATATGGTATACTACAAGCCATGTATACCGTACGGGTCATTCCTTTGGTTCGCGCCACACAGCTTGATGAATTAACCTACTTTAGTGCGACCGAATTTGCAGCGGGAAATATCATTCTTGTCCCGATGCGTGGCAAAGAAGTCCAGGGAGTGGTGATTGGTGTCGAGCCGGTGCGGGATGCAAAAGCAAGTCTTCGCTCATCAAACTTTGCACTCCGCAAAATTCGACGCCAAAAACCAAGTGGCACTCTCCTGCCCGAGTTCATCAAAGCTGCCGGACTAACGGCTCGCTACCATGCGTCGAGTATTGGGGCAGTGCTCTTTCAATATGCAACCAAACAGTTTATTGCTGCACTGGTACCCGTTGCGGCAGCCGCTACCCCTCGACCCCGTCTCCGTGGATTTATCATACCTCGACTCTACCAGGGACTCTTTGATACTCGGGTGGAGTTTTACCGCACTGCGGTGCGTGAAGCGTTTGCGGCGGGTGGATCGGTGCTGATTGTGGCGCCTACGGTGTCGGACGCCACGCGCGTGTATGAGGCGCTGTACCCCGGTATTGAACAATATGCTTGTCTCATTGTGAGTACCAACGGTACAAAAGTGCAGAAGGAGCGGATTGCCCATGCGCTGACGACACCACATCCGGTGCTCATTGTGACGACCGCAGGGTACCTCGCTTTGCCGAGAATGGATCTCACTACTATTATTGTTGAACGGGAGGGGTCGTCGCTGCACCGGCAGCGTAACCGTCCCTTTGTAGATACGCGGGTGTTGGCACACCATCTCGCGGCAGAACTAGGAGGACAACTTTTTTTGGCAGATTTGCCCTTGCGTATCGAGAGTGTACATCGAAAAGATCTCGGGGAATATGAAGAGGTGGTGAGTGGTCAACACCGTATGCAGTTTGCATCATCCGCTCGCATTATTTCGCTCAAAGGTGAGCGTCGTGAACCAAAAAAACCATTTCGATCAATAGGAAGTGATTTGCAGACACGAGTTGCAGAGATGCTTCGTGAGCGCGGGAGAGTCCTTTTGTATGTTGCTCGGCGGGGATTGTCGCCGGTGACCCTGTGTGGTGACTGCGGGACTGCGGTCACCTGTAACGAGTGCAATGCGTCGGTGGTGCTCCATAAGGGTGCGGAAGAAAACTATTTTCTCTGTCATGCGTGTGGTGCGCTCCGTCATGCGCGTGAGCGCTGTAAGCTTTGCCAGAGTTGGCGCCTCGAAGCCTTTGGCGTGGGTGCGGAACTGGTAACGGATGAACTCAGTGCACTTTTCCCGGGAGTACCCATTGCGACACTCTCCACGGACACGGTACAAACGCGGAGCGGTATTGAGCAGGTGGTACGTACGTTTTATGAGACGCCTGCTTCAGTACTCGTTGCAACTGAAATGGCGCTCCCGTATCTCACCAAGACCATTCCGTTGGTCGGGGTGGTGTCGCTCGACTCACTCCTCTCTCTTGCAAGTTGGAATATATATGAAAAAGTAGCAGCCACCTTAACACGTTTGCGTGAACTCTCAAGCACTGAATTTTTGTTGCAGACCAGACATCCCGACACCGAAATACTCGGTACGGTACTCGCGGGTAATTTTTCTGGGTTTTATAAAAGTGAACTGCGTGCCCGAAAAATGTTGGGGTACCCTCCTTTTACCGTCATTATCAAAGTATCCGTAACGGGTACCGAAGGCGAGGTAGCGCGTGCTATGGAGATAGCGACCGAAACGCTGAAACCGTATGACCTTATTCCCTTCTCGCGCATGTTGCGGGCACCGGGGGGCAAGTTTTCACTACATGGATTTTTGCGTATCGCGCGGGAAGCATGGCCTGACGAGGCATTGCTCGAAAAATTACACACCCTTTCCCCCGCCTATACAATTATGGTGGATCCGGATTCGATCCTGTAAGCGACGCAGCCCGTATACGAGATTCATTTCCACATACTCATACTCTATACACATACGCCGGTGCACCCTTAACGTACACCCAATCTTCTGGTATAGTCCTTCTCATGAGTCTCATTGTACAAGTTGGTCATCCTGTGTTACGGCAAAAGGCTGCTGAAG
>JAKFXP010000067.1 GCA_021731325.1 Parcubacteria group bacterium | reverse complement strand
TAGTGCACACGCAGGCGGGCACCCTTGGAGCATTCTTGTGGGGTATAAATGGCGCCCTCTCGGTAGTTGCCTCGGTACTCGCTATTGTCTTGTCAATAAGTTTTGGGATCTCAACAACGCTCCTGTGTGGAGTTGGTGCATATGGGGTAGCGGCGATATGTATGCGACTACTTTCAACCAAGCCTGAACAATCCACGACATAACAGTGACACGAACGCTCTCCCAGAGCCTTCTCCCTGTCACCTCGCTTCGCTCTGTGCCCGGGGCGGGAATCGAATCTTACAGATTCAGTACCCCGATTGGATTTTTTGTTCATGTGGCGCACACTCCAAAAAATGCTCAATCGGGTTTCGATTCCCGCACGAACGCTCTCCCAGAGCGTTCTCCCTGTCACCTCGCTTCGCTCTGTGCCCGGGGCGGGAATCGAACCCGCATGGCTTGCGCCACTCAATTTTAAGTCGAGCGTGTATACCAATTTCACCACCCGGGCATGACGAGCATGAGTACTTAGTATGTGTATGAGTGAAAGTGAGATACAAAACGTATACTCATACTCATACTCATACTAAGTACTCATACTAATCAATGAGGCCTGGGCGGGAATCGAACCCGCGCATGTCGGTTTTGCAGACCGAAGCGTTACCATTTCGCCACCAGGCCGTCGGTACAGGATATCATTGATTGAGGAGTTCATCCACCCTTCTTCGCTTCCGATCGCCTTCGTCAATGGCAAACTCTACGTGTGGAATTCGTTTGATTGGTGCATGAGTTTTGATGTACTGTCGACAGTCACCTCGTTTACGCATCAAAAATCCAAGCGCGGGCCCTTCGGCAGTCTCGGGGAATACGGTGAATAAAAAGGTGACGCGATCACCAGCGGGGGCGAGGTCTACCCCCGTCACTGTAATGAGCGAGGTGCGGTTTGACTCGAGACTCACAAATTGAGAGGCGAGTGCCATCAACCGGTCGGCATGTGCAGTGGTATTGTCTTTCATACGAGTATTTATTCCTCAGTTATTTTGAACGCGATAAGTCGATCATTAAAATGGGGCTCGGTATCGAGATCCATGTCAATCAACGCGCCACAATCATTACCTGCTTCAATGTGGGATACGTCTGATTTCCCTGACTTAAGAGTGTCGACACTTCCGCGTCCAAGATCATCTTCTCCCCGTCGCAACACGACACGGTCTCCCACACTCAAGGTTCCCGTTTCTACACGACATCCAAGCGTCTGTAATTTTTTGGTAACACTAAAACATTTAAGCACTTTTGCTTCACTGAGAATCTTTTCACTGCGTACCTTTGGTCGGCGCTGTGCAATTGCCGTAGGAACCCAGTCCGCGAGTTCATAGATGATGCGAAACGCTACAATTTCTACCCCTTGTCGCTGCGCCAACTCCGCAGCAGCAGCATCAACAGGGACATTAAAACCTATGATAAGTGCACGGGTGCTTCCTACCGCCTGCTTCACATCCGCTTCGACAACTCCACCGACCCCTTCGTATATGATGCGGATTTGCGTATTCTCATTTTCGTGTTTACGGAGCTCGTGTTTTATTGCGTCAATCGAACCAACGACATCTGACTTTATGACAATCGGAAGCGTAAAGACCCCTGTTTCGCTGTCAGTAGTTTGTGCGGCAGTAACCAAGGCGCCCTCATCCACGGTATCGGTGTGTGCCGCCACATGTGCCTGTGCCGCTTTTTTATCAGCCACGACCTCAAACCTTGCTCCAACGGTGGGTGTTTCATAAAATCCTACCACCATGATGGGGCTGGAGAACGTTGCTTTACTAATGCGTTTGCCACGAAAATCTTCCATGATGCGGAGGGGTGCCGTTGCAGATCCGGCAACCAAGTATTGACCTGTTTTGAGAGAGCCATTTTTTATGACGAGAACGGCAGAAATACCCCGCTTTGGGTCACAGTGTGATTCGATGACCAGACCTTGTCCGGGCAAGGCAGCATCTCCTTGTAATTCTTCGAGGTCTGCAGCAAGGAGAAGAAGGTCAAGGAGCGCAGGAATACCCTCACCCGTTTTAGAAGAAATGGGCACAAAGGGCACCACGCCACCCAATCCCTCAAGGTACACCCCATGTTCGAGTAGGGACATTTTTGCCCGTTCAATATCCGCATTTGCTTTATCTATCTTGGATATGGCGACGAGATAGGGAATATTCGCTTCGGTAATAGCTTTGAGCGCTTCAAGGGTCTGTGGCTTGACGCCGTCGTCTGCCGCAACAACCAGGATGGCTAGGTCAGCAACACTTGATCCGCGACTTCTCAAATGTTGAAATGCCTCATGTCCGGGTGTATCCAAAAAGGTGATACGTCGTATTTCGCCGGTTGGCGTTGTGTGTGTCACTTCGTATGCGGATATGTGTTGTGTGATGCCACCCGCTTCGGACTCAGTAATCTTTGTTTTTCGAATATAGTCGAGGAGAGTCGACTTACCGTGGTCGATATGACCCATAACCGTCACAACGGGAGGGCGTGGTATGAGATTGTGGGTCGTCGTAGCGTGTTCCATGTAGGGGATGGTGTACCATGTTGGTCATTGAGTAAGGTATACTTATATGCGAGTATAGAACAGAGCGACCAATATTGCAAACTAGAACACATTTGAATTTTTATATCAAGATGGCATCCAATGAATATATATACCTCGATAATGCAGCAACGACTGCGGTAGATTCGCGCGTGGTGCGGTGTATGGAGCCCTATTGGTCTGGAGAGATCGGTAATCCAGAGTCACTTCATGTCCTGGGCGTACGAGCACATGAGTGTCTGAGAGAGGCACGAAGTCAGGTGGCACAGGTTCTGCATGCAGTTTCAGACGAGATTATATTTACCGCGGGGGGTACCGAATCCAACAACCTTGCGCTCCAGGGTGTGGTGCGGGCACACGTGCACCAGGGAAAGTCATTGCAGGATATACATCTGGTAACCAGTACCATTGAACATAGCTCAGTGCGGCAATGCCTCGACGCACTCGAGCGTCAGGGAGTACGTGTCTCGCAAGTTCCGGTTGATAGTGAGGGGTTTGTTGATCTTGAGGTATTGCAACAGACCATCACCAAAGACACGGTGCTGGTTTCGATGCTCTATGTGCACAATGAGATTGGTACGATTGCACGAATAAAGGACATAAGCCGTATCATCCGCCAGGCACGTGAACGGTTTGGCACGACAATATCTTTTCATACCGATGCGAGTCAGGCACCCGCATGGGTCTCGTGTAATGTCGAGCAGTTGGGGGTGGATATGATGACGTTCGCATCCCAAAAAGTATATGGGCCAAAAGGAGTAGGGTGTCTCTATCGGAAGCGCTCGGTACCCCTTGCACCCATACTCTACGGAGGTACCCAAGAATTTGGATTACGTCCCGGTACTCCCGCAATGCCCCTTATTGCGGGGTTTAGTGCGGCGCTTGGATATGTAACGAATGAGCGTACAGAGTACGAAGAACGAATTCGCACGCTCCGAGACGAGAGTGTGGCTGCCATTCTTGCCGCGTGTCCGGGTGCGGTATTAAACGGTGCCACAGGATATGAACGAGTAGCAAACAACATCAACCTCTCGTTTCCTCGTCTCGACGGGGAACACATCGTACTTGAGCTTGATGCGCGGGGTATTGGCGCTTCTACAAGAAGTGCTTGCCTCAAAAGTACTGACCCTGGAAGTTACGTCGTCGCCTCATTAGGTAAAGGTGTTGACTATGCCCGAGGAACGGTGCGGCTTACGCTTGCACGGAACACCACCCAAGAACAAATGACCAAGGCAACCAACGCGCTTATTGAGGTTGTTGCGTGGTTACACAAGGGGGTATAGCTGGCCTTGACAGCAATGATATGATATAACATAAAGGTAGCAGGGCGTATGTATGTGCGCGACTTTCAACAATACCCGCGTCGCACATATCCGGTGTCCTGCAGATAAGTTGTAACAATATGGTCCCATTTCAAAATTTCAGCCCCAAAGCAAAAGAAGCAGTGCGCCGGTCACACGAACTTGCCGTTGAACGAGGTCAAAACCACGTAAACCCCTTACATTTACTCGCCGCCCTCGTATTACAAGAAGACGGGGTAGTCTTTTCGGTACTCGAACGTCTCAATATCGATATTATAGCTATAACAGATAGTATTCTTGACGCACTTGAGGCACCCGAGACCGCTACCGTACTTTCGCCGAGTTACCAGCTGTACCTTACCCCTGAGCTTGCCCAGGTACTCGAGAGTGCTGGTAAAGTTGCTGCAAGTCTTAATGACAGTCATGTCGGTACCGAGCACCTCTTTATTGCCATTCTCGACACACCTGGTGCGGCTAAGGATGTCCTTTCAAAATATCAATTTGATCGGCAGCAGGTGGTACATGCGCTTCAGGAGGCGCGCACTGACGATCATCAAGAAGGAAGTAAGCCAAAAAAGCTACGTGCGCTTGCAAAGTACACCCGCTCACTCACGCAATTGGCGGCCGATAACAAGCTTGATCCCGTCATTGGACGTGATACGGAGATTACGCGGGTGATACAGATTATCTCTCGTCGCACAAAGAACAATCCAATACTCATTGGTGAAGCAGGGGTGGGTAAAACAGCAATTGCTGAAGGGCTCGCGGTGCGTATGGCAGCGG
>JAKFXP010000118.1 GCA_021731325.1 Parcubacteria group bacterium | reverse complement strand
TTGCGGTACTGTGTAGTCGTATCCATACCATCGCGCTTGATGCGCTCAGCGAGTGCAGCCATAAAGCCTCGGTGAGTTACCACCAGTATGCGATCTTCTTTTCTATCAGCCAAAAACTCAAGTGCGCGACGTGCGCGTGCATGAAATTCTTCCAGATTCTCTTCGTCGGTGTAGTGCCACCCCTCTTTGCCGGCATTAAAGTACAGCATACCCATTACCCAGAGTGACCGAAACGAGTACCACGGCGTACCCCACATCACCTTAGGGCGTCGCAATTCTTCAAAAAGGTAGCTGGTTTCTATCTCCATACCCTTTTGGTGCGCAATGGCACGCGCGGTCTCCTGCGCGCGTTCAAGGGGGCTTGCGAGAATCACATCAACGTCCAAGTCTCGAAAATGGGTGCCTACGATTGCCGCCTGCTCTTTCCCTTTTTTGGACAACAGGGTATCAGGGTACTGGTGCACAAACGCACGATTGAGTTCGGTCTGTCCATGGCGCACAAAGTACACGGTTTTGGTCATATATCTTCGGAGGTAAGACTCGCCATAAGGTCAATGTGTACCTCTCCGATACCACCATCTGTGATAAGGTGATCATAATTATTCCATGATAACAATCGCCATGAATTACGCACTGTAGGATGTGCCCGGTACCGACAAAGAGTAATGCCTGTATTCTGTGGCTTGAGGAAGCGCATCAAGCGGTTCGTAAGAAGTGCATCTTGATGCCCCTCAGTCATCATCGCCACCAGGAGCACTCGCATAAAGCCAGCATGGGTGACCACTACGATACGCCGTTCAGAGCGAGTGATGAGGTACGCAAGTGTATCGAGTGCACGGGCATGTAGGTCGTGGTAGTTGTCCTCATCGGCAAAGTGCCAGGTAGGGTCTTCAAAATGCTCACGCTGCCCATCTAAAAACGCCCTACCTTCGGGTGTATCTTTTGGTTGTCCCGACAACGAGGACGGGGGGCGATATTCGCGAAAGAGACTGTGTGCCTCAAGGGGTGCTACTCCTGCACGCTGAATAATCTCTGCGGTCTCCTGCGCTCGGGGCATGGTGCTCGTGAGTATCACCCCTGGTTCTACCGTACGCAGGTACGACCCTACGAGCTCTGCTTGGGTGCGACCAAGGTCGGTCAATGGGTCATCGGGGCCCTGAAATACGGGGAGCAGATTTGCGGCGCTCTGCCCATGGCGTACAAAGTATATGAATTTGTCTTGAGAGGAGTCAGTCATGGACAGGAGATTTTTTTGGGGAAGAGTCGATGTGGTCGATGAGTGCAAGCTCAAGGGGAAGTTCAGGGGTATAGGTCGAACCAGTGCGCAGGTGTGCATCTAAAAGTCCCACCAGGAGTTTTGAATTGAGGTGCATCTTTGACAAGGTTGCATGACGATCAATACACGCCATCTCAATTTCGGTATATTCTTCTGCAAGCTCGGTGCGCATACTGGGTGCGCTTCGCACAATAAGGATGGCGCGCACGAGTCGCAAGAGGAGTGTAAGTGTTACTTTTGCATCATGGGTGGTCGCTGCAAGGGTGTGTACCGCAACCAACGATGCTTCGAGGTCGCCTGCTCCAATCGCATCGACAAGCGTTACAAGCAAGGTGCTTTTAGGCGTACCGGTCGCCTGCTCCACCTCTTGGGCAGATATTTTTTTGTCGGTACTGCCGGCCAATACTTTTTGCAAAATACTCTGTGCATCGCGAAATGACCCATCACCCAAGAGTGCAATAAGGTCGCCACTTGCAGGTTCGAGTGTGTACCCTTCTTCTTTGGCAACCCGTAACACCATCTCTTTGAGAAGCGTTGCCGTAGGCTTCTTGAATACAAAGCTCTGACATCGTGAGAGTATCGTTTCAGGTAATTTTTCTAATTCAGTTGTGGCGAGAATGAACACCACATGTTTTGGTGGTTCTTCGAGCGTCTTCAAGAGCGCATTAAACGCCTCTTTGGTGAGCATATGCACCTCATCAATAATATACACCTTGTACGGCGACTCAAACGGCAACGTATGCACCTCTTCGCGCAGCGCGCGAATATCATCGACCCCTCGGTTGCTCGCGGCGTCGATTTCGATGAGATCACGTGCTTTGGTACCAATCTCGTGGGCAAAAATGCGGGCAAGTGAGGTCTTGCCGGTACCGCGCACACCCGAAAAGAGATATGCATGGCCTATGGTCTTGGCTGCAATGGCACCCTCAAGCGCCTGTACTACATGCTCCTGTCCCAATACCTCACCAAACGAATGTGGCCGGTACTTGCGATACAGTACTTGCTGAGTAGACATGGAGACTAGTATACCCCATTACTCCGCAGATGTTGAGGTGTTGGCTTCTTGTTCATACATAACGGCACGTGCTTCATCACCCTGTGCACGCGCTATTTTTGCCGCAGTCTTGTAACAGACCGTGTTCATTGCGTTTGCTTCCTCGACGCGTCTCATTGCCTCCTGCGCTTCGTCCAGATGATTGGTGTTGAAATATGAGAGCGCAATGTCACAATTGAGTACTGTGCGGGAGGGATCAAGGACTAAGGCTTCTTGCATAAGGGCGATGGAGCTATCGAAGTGTCCGCGCACACCCTCAACAAGCCCCATACCCCGCACTGCATCACTACTTGTTGCCGAGAGGAGCCATGCGCGATTAAATGAGCGCATAGCTAGATCTCCATCGCGATTTTTAAACGCCTCCCAACCAATCGCAAGCTCCCTGGCAAGGGCATCATCCACCGACGTATGTTGTGCGAGCATAGTGCTCACATACGTTTCGTCAGCAGCAATTTGCTCAAAAGTTTTTTGCACCCCTCCAAACTTTGGCAAATCAGGAGGTAGGTACGTGCGTGGAGTGGTCGTCGAAACACCTAATGACGTGCCTGCAACTGCCGCAGCGTCTCCCGGTGGTGCAACGGAATAGGAGTAGGTATAAAAAAGAAAACAGATGCCTGCGACTGACCCTCCCACGACACCCAGCATCCACAGTCGCAGCACCGGTTCACGTTTTGGTTTTGCGACTCGGGTACGCCGACTCACGAGGTACTGAAAAAGCGGCACGGTCATAAGGAGAGAGATTACCCCTGCAAACAAGAGTACTTTGGGTCTCAGAAGACCCAACATGAGCGCACTATTGAGCGTTGCCCCTCCCACCAGTACTCCAAAGGTCGCCAATCCCGCAAGATACATCAATGCCACTACAAGCCACAGTACCAAAAATAGCGTTCTTTTTGTCATGGTCGCCAGTATACACGGGTGACCTGCCCCTGAACACTTGCGAACTAGCCAAGGGAGTTTTGCGGTAACTAGAAGGTTTTCTATCCGCATGCAACTCGTCGCCCACACACAACACTCTTTCTAAACAAACGGAGAGAGGTTGAACCTCCCTCCGTTTGCACACCACTCGTCGAGCGTACAGGTTTTTTGAAGCATCGCGCAGCCCGCGGCGAGCGTAGAAGCCCGATTGAGGGCATTCGTGGTTCAAAAAACCTGTACCGAGAAAGAGTTGTGTGTATCTAAGCGCTATCAGCAAGCACCTGCGCAACGGCATCTGCGGTCTCACATGCATACAGCTTGTCGCGCAACTCCCCTGCCCCGTCAAAATCTCGAATATACGCTTTAAAGTGCTTTTTCATGACCGCAAATGACTTATGTGCGCAGAGCGTTTCAAATGCACGGCAGTGTTCAACGAGGACACGGAGACGCTCCGCAGGCGAGTATGAGTATCTAGTATGAGTATGAGAGCGTGCGAGAGGTGCGAAGAGCCAGGGGTTACCAAAGATGGCACGCCCCAGCATGGCTCCATCAGCACCACTCTCTGCTACTTTGGCGCGGGCATCCGCGATGTCACGCAAGTCACCATTGCCAATCATGAGCGTACTGCTGCCAAGTGCATTGCGTAGCTCTACCGCTTCACGCACATGTTCCCATCGTGCGGGTACTTTGGACATTTCTTTGCGAGTACGTGCGTGTAGGGTGAGTGCCGCAGGTTCTTCGGCAAGGAGCTCAGTGAGCCAGGTACCCCAGGGTGGCACGTGTTCTGGAGTATTAAACCCAATACGTGTTTTTACCGATACCGGTATCTTGCCTTGTGCACCTTGTTTTGCTGCGCGAATGAGCGCGCGAGCGAGTGCAGGATTTTTCATCAATGCGGCACCTGCACACTGCTTCTCAATCGAACGATCGGGGCACCCCATGTTGATATCAATCCCATCAAACCCAAGCGTAACGGCAAGCGCCGCTGCGTACTCAATCATCTCGGGCTTGGACGAAAAAAATTGCGCCACGACGGGACGCTCTCCCTCCCCATACACCAGGTCAGCCATGAGGGGATTTTCTGCGTCAGGCTTCTTTTGGAGCTCCCGGGTATGGTACAAACCGTCTGCCGACACAAACTCAGTCCACGTGACATCGGGCTTGCCATACCGTGCAATAATCTGCCGAAATGCCGCATCAGTCACATCGGCCATGGGCGCAAGTACAAAAAAAGGCTTGGGAAGCGCGGTAAAAAAATTACGACCAATTGACATGTACTCATTTTATACAATACCCACCACCAAAAGTCTATGGCTGCTGGGTGAATTATCACGCTAACTGCAACAAAGTTTGCAGGCTAATTGCAACACCCCTAGCTGGAGCCATACTCCAGCTATATGACATACACCCACATTGGGCCAGAGGACTGGCTCGTGATCGCCCGCA
>JAKFXP010000005.1 GCA_021731325.1 Parcubacteria group bacterium | reverse complement strand
TATGCGGGGAACGAATCAACGATACGATCAATGGTCTGCGCTGCATTATTGGTATGCAGGGTACTAAAGACGAGGTGCCCGGTCTCGGCGGCCGTGACTGCGGCCGCAATCGCTTCATTACCGCGCATCTCACCCACCAGAATCACGTCCATATCCTGACGAAATGCACTATATAAACCCGCCTCAAACGAGGCCGTATCGAGTCGCACCTCGCGTTGATTGATGATGCACTGCTTTGGCGTATAGATATACTCGATAGGGTCTTCGATGGTGACGACATGTGCGGTACGTGTCTGATTAATGTGCTCAATGAGTGACGCAAGCGTCGTTGACTTACCCTGACCTACTGGACCAACGGTGAGAAAAAAGCCTTGTCGTCGTTCTGTGAACCGAACGAGTTCTTTGGGGAGCTGAAGCTCTTCGAGGGTCTTTATTTTGGTAGGAATGAGACGCATGGTAATCGATACCGCCCCCCGTTGTATACAGGCATTGCCACGAAAACGCACCTTATGCATCTCGTTAAAATATGAAAAGTCAATCTCCCAGGTTTTATCAAATCGCTCTCGCTGCTCTTGGGTCAACATGAGCGCAAGGAGTTCGGCAGTATCCTCATGCGAAAGTTCTGGTTGATAGGTGAGCGGCAACAATACTCCCGACACGCGGATTACCGGTTTGTAAAACGCGTTTAAATGCAAATCTGAGGCGTTTTCTTCGAGTACGACACCCGAAAAATCGTCGAGAAGTTTGCCATTGCGTTCAAAATTTTTTTTGTAACTCATATTCCTATATCAATGATCTCTCGCGACGTTCGTTTATACCTCTGCACGAGACTTTTCGGTCACGACTTTTTCAACGTATGTAAGTACCTCTGAAGGAAGTGTGCTTGCTTTGATGAGATATCCATCTATTTTGAACTGCTCGGCGCGCGCAATATCCGTATCCTGCCCCTGATTCGAAAGGATGATGATGGCTGTATGGAGGCCGCAGAGGTTTTCTTCTCGAATCGTCTGCAATACTCCGTATCCATCAATATGAGGCATGATGAGATCAAGAAGTACTGCCGCATATTCTCCGCCGTGCGCACGCAACTCCTCAATCGCTTTTGAACTATCCGTAAAGCACGATAAGAGATATCCTCCTTGTGTGAATTTGAGGTTATACATGTCGAGCAAAAACGGATCATCATCCACCACACATATTTTTTTTCCCGCAGTAGTAGTATTCATAGGGTACAGTATACCGCACTATACGAGGTCTTGACCAGAAGAATCATGCTCTCCACTCTCCACCTCCTCAACCGGCACCTCGACCGCAGTAACCGGCTCCTCTTCGGCTATGGGGATTTCTAACGATCCTCCCACTTGGGCAATTTCTTCGTAAGGAATCATTTTTCTCATTGCTTTTATGATGGCGTCTTCTTTGAGAGACATCATTCCCCCTTTTCGGGCAACAGCGGTAATAGCAGCCTCGTCGGCGCGTTCGAGAATCATTTTTTTGAGCTCGTCGGTAAGTTCAAGCATTTCGTACACCCCCACACGTCCCCGGGTGCCCACGGGACAGCTGCTCGAAGGTTGTATGCCCATAAGCTCGGTGGCTTCGGGTATCCGATGCCGGTATTGTGTCGGGAGTGTTGCAAACTCGGCATCAATCAACCGCTTGAGTCCGCCTTCAATGGGAATTGATTTTCCACTGTCGGGGCAAAGTCGTCGCACGAGACGCTGTGCAACAATGAGCTGGAGTGTTGGGGCAAGTAAATAGGGATCCACTCCCATATCAATCAAACGAGGTACCGCACCAGTCGCCGTGTTGGTGTGCAGGGTACTAAATACGAGGTGACCAGTAAGAGCCGCCTGCACCGCAAGCTGGGCTGTTTCTTTGTCACGAATCTCTCCCACCATGATTACGTCAGGGTCTTGTCGCAAGATACTACGAATACCTGCGGCAAACGTGTACCCTATTTCTGCACGCACCTGCGACTGACTGACCCCTGCAATATTGTACTCAACTGGATCTTCGAGAGATAATACGTTTTGCTTCTCCCGGTCAACCTCGTTGAGCATGGCATAGAGACTCGTCGACTTTCCTGATCCCGTTGGACCAGTAATAAGAATCATCCCATACGGCGCTTGCACCGCTTTACGCACAATATCCAACTGCGCAGGATCCATACCCAAATCTTCGAGAGTAATATTCCCGCGCTCACTATCTAAAATACGCATAACCACCTTCTCTCCAAAATACACCGGGAAGGTCGAAACACGGAAGTCTACCCTTCTTCCCCCGATGGTTGCAGAAAAGCGCCCATCTTGAGGCTTTCGACGTTCGTCGAGCTTGATGCCTGCAAGAATCTTAATACGGGCAACCACTGCTCGCTGCACCTTTGCAGGAAGGACGAGAGATTGATTAAGGTCACCATCAATACGAAACCGCACCCGCACGCGGTCACGCTCAGGCTCAACGTGAATATCAGATGCGCGGACATCAATGGCGCTACGCAATATCGTAGCAACTATTTTGGTAACCGGAGCTTCTTCATGAACATCAATCCGCTGCCCTTTTTTTCCTGCGGCCTGCACTGTTTGCTCCAAATCATCGAGTGCTTGATCTTCTTTGTCACCACTTAAATTAATGGCCGCACTTTCTTCTTCATCATCATCACTCTTGAGTGCATTTAAGGCTTGTCCGACCTGACTCGTAATCCCTCGATACATGCCCAGTACGTGCTCCCACGACTCATGTGAAATAAGGAATATTTTAAAAGGTACTCCCTTTTTAGTTGAAATGAAATTAAGTGCATCAAGTGCCTCAATATTATCGGGATCAACAATCCCGACCTCGAGCACCGTATCCACTAATGCAAGGGGGGCAACTTGATAGTGAGACGCTGATTCTTCAGGAATGTACTGCAGAATATCATACGAAACAGGAGTCCCATCAAGGGTACGGGTGGGAACATTCCAGTATTCTCCTTTTGCAGCAAGGATATCTCCAGAACTTACCCCTCTCCCCACCAAGGTATCCTCGATTGATTTTCCGGAAGCGTGTGCTTCTGCATTGATCTCCGTTACTTCTTTTTCATCGAGTACTCCTTTTGCGTGCAATAACGACAATAAATCAATCACGTTTTACTCAAAAAATTAACTCTTTCTAGTACCGTTACAACGTAAAACCTGGCCACGGTATACTATAAAATATTCCTCAGTTTTATATACGTAGAAATTCATACTGATGTAGCGGAAATTAAGTTGTAACGGCACTAGTACGCTGCGAATGGATCTGGACGGTGTACCGAAGGACGCTCAAGTACCACCGTCATGTCTACCAATGACTGGAACTCCTTTGTTTCAAATACCTGTCCTTCAAGGGTAATGCCTTCTAATGTGGCGAGTTGCAAAATAATCTCCCCTTCTATCTTTTGTGTTTGTGCATCAACCTGCTCTCGAGTCAACCGTGCCGAGCTAAAAAAATCAATATGAGAGACTGCGTAATACGCACCCCCAAAGACGGCGACAAGAAGTATAGTACCAAGTAATTGACGGAGGCCTGTCTTCATAAAAATTTTATTTCAGCCAATAGGTCTTAATAATAAAGGATGCTTGCAAACTCCCTACGGGAGCACTGGTGTCTTGTGAAGCAATCTCAAACTTGGAGAATGATAGTTGTGCTATATCTACCAAGGTCAAACTCTTCTCCAAACTCTGCGTAAATGCTTTTAAATTGGCATATCCTCCATGAGCAACCACTCGCATTTTTGCCTCGCCTACCGGGTTGATAGTCAACGCCGACACTTCGGAAGGATCAAGATACTGTTGTTGGTTATCTGCTACGGTGCTCGGCTGCGGGAGATCAAATGAGGTGACTGTTACGCCATGTTTGCGAGCGAGCGAGTCGATATCGATAACCAATCGGACGGGGTCAATGGTATCAGGCAACATGATGTTGAGTCGATCCATTCTATCAACATCACGTTTGATGTCGCTATAGCGTGTCTCCAGTTCGTCGGTCTTTGTTGCAAGGGTCTTCGCCTTTTCCAAGGCCACATCAACACGAGTCTCTTGCTCTTGTACTGCCCCGAGTACCTCATACGCAGGACGGATATATGAGAAAAACAACCCGATGGAAAGTGCAATAAAAATGAATGGCGCAAGTGCTTTTGTCATAATAATGATAGGGTGGATTGAAAAATGCTATACCGATTACCTGTTAGAGTGTGGGGGCAGTAGCAGAAGGTGTGCTGGTGGTACCCGTCGACTCAACCAGAGGAGCTGCTTCGCTGGATGTTGCGACACCTTCGAGCAACACCTCCTCTGGTATGGTGACTGGTGGACTTGCTAATTTCATATCGAGCACCGTTGTATATCGAAGGAGGATAGGGTCAAGCTGCGCCTGGAGAGTAAAGAGGGCGCCGCCAATCGTGGAGCGCTCAAGCTTATTTACGATTGTGTTTTTTACATACGCACTGCTTTGGAGTTCGTCAACCTGCAGTGCCACCGAACGCAAATCTCGCGCATCGCCGGATACACTTACCTGGGCGGGTATCATAACCTCTGCAGGACCAATGCCGCCGGTACTCAACTCCATCTTTGAATACCGTACTGTTTTGAGGGTCACTGCCTCCAACGTATTCAAAAAACCTGATGCAGCCGGATGACCGGTCGCCAAGAGATATGCCCCTTTCATTCGATTATCAACCCGCTTC
>JAKFXP010000018.1 GCA_021731325.1 Parcubacteria group bacterium | reverse complement strand
AGACCGATACGTTGGTAGTCGTGATACTTTCCGGACGACCGCTTATCATGAATGCTGAAGTTGCTTCCGGGGATGCAATTGTTGCGGCATGGTTGCCGGGGAGCGAAGGAGCAGGACTCGCGGATGTTCTTTTTGGAACAAAGCCATTTTCCGGTACACTCCCGCTCCCGTGGCCAGCCACGATTGAGCAAGTCCCTCTTTTGCTCTCGGGAAAGACACAGGATAGCACCAAGGTTCTCTATCCGCGTGCCTATGGTTTGAAGATATAAAAAACCACTAGAACATCCCTGTTCTAGTGGTGTGATTCTGATTTTACTGATCAGTTTCAAATACAGGCGATTCTGCGGTATCGGTGACCTGCTTGGGGAGAGCGGGCAAAACTGCATATAACCCTCGCAACCGTTGTGTCGTTGCCCAAAAATCAACGATGGCACGCCAATTGTTTAAGAAAATTGACGATGATGCCATACAAGCGATGAATGCCTCGGTGATTTGCGCACCCGTACCAAGGGTAATGTTTCCTTCAAATACCCATCCCGCGGTCACGATAAGCGGTATCGCAAAGATAGAATGCCAATAACAACTCGTCCACCAATCAGCGGGTACGAATTTGCGATACATTCCTGCGTAACTCACGTGTACTTTGCGAAAATGGTCAAACAAGTGCTCAACCACGAGTACCTGTTGCCCTCGTTCGATGAGTACCATACAATCACGAAATGATGCCTCTACTGCACGATTGTTGTTCTCTATAGAAGGTAATGGTTTACCAAGTATAATGCCGAACACAATGCCGATACACGTGAGTATCCATACCACATACAGCAACGCTCCTTCAACTTCGTAGTTGATACCATCCCAAGTAAAGAAGTAACTCGGACTACTTTTTTGTAACATGGGTACAAATGAGGCAAGTGCGATAATGGCACGGAGCATTTGTGCGCCAAAGTTTTCCAAAAACTGTGCAAACTTGTACGGTTCCTCTTGCAACCGTTGACTCAACCCTTCGACCTGTATGGGTGTAGGACTTGCATGCCAACGTCGTATACAATCGTGAGTAATCGCACGACGCCAATCAATGGCGTATATTCGCGCAAAGTATGACGCAGCAGGGTCACACACCATAAAGCTGCACCGGAGCAATACCACATATAGTATCGCCGTGTATAGTTCGCCGATGAGATGACCCGATGAGTGCTGTAAAAGATCTCCAATTACTTTTGCTTGTTTGATAAGATATACATTGATTTCGACATTACTGTACAGTAGAACGAAGATGAGTACTCCTCGTCCGTAGGCTCGCCAAAACCATTCTTTTGAAGCAAAGAATGACGTTATCATAACCACCTCCTATTTGAGGATAAGTAAATCAAACCTCTTTATACCGTATAACACAAAAAAGTCAATAGTACCGCTATGTGTTTTTTATACAGATGTAGGTATCTCGGGTAATAAAAAACGAGTGAGACAAGGGTATTGTCGCACTCGTGTGCTGTTATCGAGCAAACACTGGTAATTTGAACTGTTGTCGTAATTCATGGAGCAGTAGTTCTGATTCCATCTCCGTTACGGGTCTGTCGCGTTCGTATACTGCCACGCAGGGTATGGATTTGAAGTAGATGAACGATAATCCCTCCTTGTGTATGTATTTGACGTACTGACCGGCTCCCATAAACTGGGCTTGCAGGTGTGTGCATAAGTACTCTGCGAGCACCACCTCTCGTTCTGCGAAGGTGCAGAAACCGGTTATATATTCTCCGGCGCGGCTTTTAACCGTCACAAATTTTCCGCACTCTTTTAAGAGTCGCATGGGATCAAGGGCATCCACAAAGGGAACCATGACACCGTACATATCTTTTGACGTACTTACAAATTTCATATGTCCTCCTCAAGTTGGTACGTGTATGTGAAAAACAATCTAAGTAGATATTAGCACGATAAATAATATTGTCAACAAATCTTGCCATCGTCGTGTACAGACCTATTTCATGGAGGAATACTAGCAATCGGGGTATATCGTGCTAGCATAGTAGTATTATTGTTCGTATTCAGTAATTACCACGTCCTATGTCTATTCGTACCACCCTTCTCACAGTCGGGGTATGTGCCCTCAGTCTCGTAAGTCTCCCGACACTTACCCACGCAACCTGTACTCCCAGCACACTGAGCAAGGTGACCTTTGGGGTACACAGCGCCGCCAATGCAGCGCTACAAGGATGTCTGATCGAAGCAGGATACTCAATTCCCGCTGGTGCAACGGGATTTTTTGGGGGGCAGACGAGTAAAGCGATTCAGACGTTTTACACCACACAGCTCGGTATTGTGCACGATGGACGTTCGTTTGGTCCGCAGGGGCGTGCAAAACTTACAACGGTCGTCCAGGGCAAGGGAACCACTCCTGCTCCCTCAAAAATAACGGGGTACAAAAAAGCAGGTACGGCGACGGAGTTTGCAAAATATGTTGCTGAACGAGATAAGGCACAGTCGTACGGAGCGGGTGTAGTAGGTATGGCAGCGCCTACCATGGCGGTTGCAGAGCAAGCTGCTGATACGGATACAAAATCCGCAGCGCCGACCCGCGTCTCCGAAACAACCGTGCAGGTTGCGGGTATTGACGAACCGGATATCGTAAAGACTGATGGCCAGAATATATACGTATCAAAGCAGGGTTGGTACGGAGGCAGTATGCCTATGGTACGTGCGGGCGCTGAGCCCACCGTAGACAAAATGATGGCACCGATATGGCGAGACCCAAGTAAAACACTTATTGTTGATGCGTTTCCTGCCGAAGACCTTGCTATCCTCAGCGAATCAATTGAAGAGAAGGGTGAAATGTTGCTCGTAAAAGATAAAAAACTCCTCATCATCCTTTCGTACCCAGCTATCGTTGCGTACGATGTTGCAAATCCCGCAAAGCCCATTAAAAAATGGACACTGTCAGTGGAGAACAACACCACGCTTGTTGCGACGCGTCTCACCAACGGCACACTCTACCTCGTAACACAGACCTGGATTGATAGCGGTACTCCGTGTCCGGTGGTACCTATCATCCGTGGTACTACAAAGATAAGTATTCCATGCGCAGATATTTGGGTACCGACCCGTATTGAGCCAGTGAATCAGACGTATACCGTAATCGCCGTTGATCCAACAAATGGAGCAGCGAAACAAACGCTTGCCTTTGCAGCTGATGGTGATGCTGCGACCGTGTCGCTCTTTGCTGAAAATTTGTACCTCGCATCCAAGTCATATCAGGCTCCCTATACGGTACTCATCGACGCAACTACACGCGCATATACCTCGTATGTAAGCAGCACCGCACTCGCCAAGATGAAAACGATTGCCGCTTATGACATTTCACTTGCCGGCAAGCTGAACGAGATTACCCAAGTTGCGCAAACTGAGCTTGCACAAAAAACTGCGGATGAGCGGATGAAGATCGAAACCGAGGTGCAGAATGCGATTCAAAAAGAGCTTGATGCTCGTAAGCGAGAGCTTGACCGTACGCGCATTAGTCGCATCTCCCTTGCAAACCTACAGATTGCCGCAGTGGGTGAGGTGCCCGGTAGCTTGCTCAATCAATTTTCACTTGATGAGTACCAGGGTGATGTGCGCGTCGCAGTAACGGTTGGACAAAACTGGTTTGGCGGTGGCGAAACCGCAAACGATGTGTATGTTCTCGGGTCAGACTTGAAGCAAAAGGGACATATCACCGACCTGGGCTTGGGTGAGCGCGTATACGCTGCTCGATTTATGGGTGATACGGCATACCTCGTTACCTTTAAGCAGGTAGACCCATTTTACGTGCTCGACCTTTCGGTACCTACTGCACCCAAGCTTGCGGGTGAACTCAAGATTCCTGGGTACAGTGCGTACCTCGAACCACTCGGCAACAACCTGATACTTGGGGTGGGTCGCGAAAATAATGGGGTCAAGTTATCAATTTTTGATGTCTCCAATCCGGCAAAACCTGTCGAAAAATCAAAGTACCTTATCAAAGACGCGTGGAGTGAAGTTGAAGGGAATCATCATGCATTCCTTCGGGACGCTGACCATCAAGTGTTCTTTATTCCTGGAGGGAACGGTGGGTACGTATTCTCGTACGCACAAGGTACACTCGGACTCAAAGCCACGGTTGCGGGGTGGTCGGTCAAGCGTGCGGTATATATAGATGACTTCATGTACGTGATTGGTGATGAAAAAATTACCGTCTTGGATGAAAATACCTGGAAGGTCGTTAAGGAGCTCAAACTCCCCTAAATAATGAGAACGGAGAGAGGTTCAACCTCTCTCCGTTGAGCACAGACACGATATGAGTACAGACGTACGTATTGAAGCCTCGTGGAAAGCAGCGCTGGCTGAGCAATTTGAGGATGCGTACTTCGCTACCTTGTCGAAATTCGTGAAAGGTGAATACGCGTCCACTACGGTGTATCCGCCACCAAAACTCATCTTTAACGCATTTGATCTTTGTCCGTTTGAACAGGTTAAGGTGGTGATACTAGGCCAAGATCCGTACCACGGAGTACGCCAAGCGCAGGGCTTGTGTTTTTCGGTGCCCCAAGGAGTACGATTACCTCCATCGTTACAAAATGTCTACAAAGAGCTTCGAGACGACCTCGAGGTGCCCATCAAGGAGACCGGTGACCTTACACATTGGGCACAACAAGGAGTACTCCTTCTCAATGCAACACTGACGGTACGTGCAGGACAACCAGGGAGCCACCAAAAACACGGGTGGGAGACATTTACCGACGCGGTGATACGTACCCTCTCGACGGAAC
>JAKFXP010000064.1 GCA_021731325.1 Parcubacteria group bacterium | reverse complement strand
GAATACGACGATTGTACCTCGCTTCACACACCCTGTCAACAAAACTGCCCCACAAAATCTTTGTGGGGCACAGCTGTCATGAGAACAGGTAGGATTCTACGGGTACGCCGGTAAGAATCTGACGCATATTTGGCATAAACCAGAGGATAAAATCTTTTTGTGCTTCCAGTATACGCCACGGAAGGGCACGTATCTCAAATGGAAAGATGGCATTGGTACTGATGGCAAATGCCAGTGCGTGCGGATAGGTAACCTCCGCGAGCGGTTTCTCATCTTTGAGGCATTCTAAATATGCAGCACGCCCAAGGGCATTGATGCGGTCGGTGACTGCATCAACAATCTCACGAGGGGTGACATACCCACGGGTAAGGCAGTAGGCAATGAGCTCGATGGCTTGTGCAGGCCACTCCATACATCCGTCGTGATTCATAGGTGTAGTACATATTGTAGAAAACACATCAGTGCGAAAGGCATCGCCGGTAGACAAACTAGACATGACGTTCTCCTAAGGTAACAAGGGTGAAAAGAAAAGTGTTCCACACATCAATGTAGCACGCACCACGTAGGATGCAAGGAAGTGCACCCTCTTTCCAAAACCTCTAGAACGTCGCAAGTGCCACGCGCGCTGCGCTTGCTGTATGTTCGGGAACCACGCCGATTGCTATCAAGAGTTCAACAAAATCAGTGAGGCTTATTTCAGAATCTTGCCCAATCACTAGGCGTCAGTGTGTCGCGGATGGTTGCTTGTACTATTTGTAGTATCGTCAAACATCCGAATAGTCATTACTTTATATAAAATACCTTCATCACACTTGTTGAAAACAAACGTCACTATATAGAGCAGGTGTTGGTACAATACATATACCACTGGGGTTCCATCACCTCACGCTGTACCTTGTGAAAACATCCAGTTCACAGCTTAAGAACTTTATCCTAGACTCAGGCCTGGTGTCTCGAGCTGTATACGATGAAGCGGTACATGAAGCGGAAGAAAAAAAGACCTCTCCCGAAGAGATACTTGTCTCAAAAGGTCATCTTTCCGAAGATGACCTACGCCGTATGCAAGCATACGTATTAGGCGTACCCTTCATCAATCTCGCGGATGAAAAAATCCCCTACGACGTACTTTCGATGATTCCTGAACCTATTGCGCGCACCCACAACATTATTGCATACAAAAAAAACGATCGTGAACTTGAGGTTGCGATGCTTGAGGTAGAAGATTTACGCTCCATTGAATTCATCAAGAAAAAAGTGGGGCTCAAAATCCTCCCCCGCCTTACCGACGCCGAGAGTATCAAGCATGGTCTCATGCAGTACCAAAAGACTCTGCGTGATGAGTTTGGTGACCTCATCAAACGCGAGAGCGCTTCAATCAACATTCTCGCAGAGGACGGCGAAGAAGGGGTGTCCGAAGCAGACCTCAAAAAGCTCGCCGAGGATGTACCGGTGGTGCGTGTCGTCAACGCACTCCTCAAACACGCAATCATCCAAAATGCTTCTGATATTCATATCGAACCACAAGAAAACGAAGTGTTAGTACGCTACCGTATTGACGGTATCTTGCACGATGCGATGAAGCTCCCCAAAAACGCCGGACCTTCTATCACCGCGCGCATCAAAGTGCTCTCCAATCTCAAACTCGACGAAAAACGTATGCCCCAGGATGGTAGGTTCAAAATGGCGGTTGATAGCGAGAAAGTATCGTTTCGTGTCTCCCTCCTCCCCACCTACTATGGTGAAAAAACCGTCATGCGTCTTTTGCGTGAAAATGGTGGCGGCTTTTCACTGGAAGGGCTTGGTTTTCATGGTGAAGGGCTCGAACGGGTACACAAAGCAATGAAGCAAACTACCGGCATGATTCTCACCACCGGTCCTACCGGGTCGGGCAAAACCACCACGCTGTATACCGTGCTCGACCTCTTGAACACTCCCGACGTCAACATCTCAACGGTCGAAGACCCCATCGAGTACCAAATGGCTCGTATCAATCAAACCCAAGTACGTCCCGAGATTGGCTTTACCTTTGCGCGCGGTCTTCGAGCACTGGTGCGCCAAGATCCTGACGTCATCATGGTGGGAGAAATCCGTGATGCAGAGACGGCCTCTCTTGCCGTCAATGCGGCCTTGACGGGACACCTCGTTCTCTCAACTCTGCACACCAACAGCGCAGCGGGTGCGGTGCCTCGGTTGGTAGACATGGAGGTGGAGGCCTTCCTCCTCTCCTCAACAATTCGGGTCATCATTGCACAACGCTTAGTGCGTCGCCTCTTTGGTTCAAAAGAAGAATACACAATCACCAAAGAAGAAGCGATTGCGCTCGGCAAATTTATTGACCTCGAACGCGTCATGCGCGCACTGCGTGAAGAAGGCATCATAAAAAAAGAAACAAAATTGGAAGAACTCAAACTCTATCGTCCCCTCCCTTCAACCGAGTCACCCGAAGGATACAAGGGTCGCAGTGTTATTAATGAAGTGCTCCTTGTCTCACCTACCATTAACGAATTAATACTTACCCAAGCGTCTGCAGACAAAATAGAGACTCAAGCTCGAAAAGAAGGCATGCTTACCATGGCTGAAGATGGCTTCTTTAAAGCCGTGCAGGGTATCACTACCGTAGAAGAGGTGCTCCGTGTGATTAGTGAATAGTCCCTCATGCCCACATTCAAATACAAAGCGCTGCACGATGATAAAACCGCCTACGAAGCAACCGTGGAAGCAAAAGACCGGTTTGAGGTCTACAATATCATCCGCAAAGACGGCGGTCAGGTGGTATCGGTTGCAGAAGTGCGGGGGTCCGGGACTTCATTTTCATTTGACCCTTTTAAGTTCTTCAAACGCGTCAAGGAAAATGATGTGATTCTCCTTACCCGCAACCTCGGCTCGATGCTCAAAGCAGGTCTCGCACTCTCCCGCGCCCTCGGAGTCATTGACCGCCAAACAAAAAAAGCCCGCTTGAAGGAGGTGGTGCAGGGTATCAATACCGAGATACAACAAGGGGGGTCGCTCTCAAGTGGTATGCTCAAATATCCCAAGATATTTTCACACCTTGTTACCTCGATGGTGCAGGCGGGTGAGGAGTCGGGTACCCTTTCGGAAACACTACATACCATCGCCAATCAGCTTGAGCAAAGCTATGAGCTCAAGAAAAAAGTAAAAGGGGCTATGATATACCCCGGCGTCATTGTGTCGGTGCTCATTATCGTGGGCGCTCTCATGATGATATATATTGTCCCCACCCTTACCCTCACCTTTCGCACCATGAACGTTGAGCTTCCGTTTACTACCCGCGTCGTAATGGGTATCAGTGACTTTCTCGTTAAACACACGCTTGCCGCACTACTCATACTCGTTGGTTCTATTAGCGGTTTTATTTTTGGTATGCGAACCCCGCTCGGCAGGAGAGTCTTTGAAATGGTGTTTCTCCATGTTCCCATCATCGGCACCCTCATGAAAGAAACCAACAGTGCGCATACCGGACGGACCCTGTCCTCACTCCTCGCCTCGGGAGTCAATATGCTCACGTCAATCGATATCACGCGTGATGTGATACAAAATAGCTATTACAAAAAAGTACTTGCGGCGGCGCATGATTCCGTACAAAAAGGTCAGCCATTGGCGCAAGTCTTTATGGATGCCGAAGATATATACCCGCCGCTCGTGGGAGAGCTCATTGCGGTAGGTGAAGAAACTGGTGCGTTGCCGGACATGCTCAAAGAGGTTGCCGAGTACTACGAACGCGAAGTTGAGCAAAAGACCAAAAACATGTCTACCATTATCGAACCTTTTCTTATGCTTATTGTGGGAGCAGGGGTTGGTTTTTTTGCGGTTTCCATGATTTCACCAATCTATAGCATTACAACCAGTATCAACTGATGTGTTTCGCGCGGTTGTTTCGAGTACCACTCAAAACAACCGCATGGACCAGATCGATCATACGCGCGGCATGTCACTCATCGACATTATTGTAGGTATTTTCATCATGAATATGGTATTTATGGCACTCTTTAGTGCATTTAATACGGTTTCGGAGCTATCGGCACGCAATCGCTTGCGCGCAACCGCACTCATGCTTGCCAACGAACACCTGGAAACCATTCGCGCATTACCCTATGATTCGATTGGTACCGTGAGTGGATTGCCACCGGGAAGCATTTTACAAAACGATACAGTAACCCAAGACAAAGTAACGTATACCCGTCGCACCTTTATTCAATATGTCGACGATCCGGCAGATGGCCTTGGCGCAGCTGACCCACTTTCGGCAGACTACAAACGAGTAAAGGTTGAACTTTCATACACCTACCGCGGTACGACCCAAACGTTTTCACTCACGACGAGTATTGCCCCTAAATCACAGGAATCGTTAGCTGGTGCGGGGGTACTCCGTATCAATGTGACCGATGCTTCCAACGATCCCATACCCTCCGTGAGTGTGCACATCGTCAATACGTCCGTTGCCACGTCGGTTGATATTACCACCTTTACCAATGCCAGTGGCACGGTCTCATTCCCGGGAGCCTGGGCAGGATCCGGATACGACATCACCGTCACCAAACCCGGGTACTCTTCAGCACAAACGTACACCGTATCACCCAGCAATCCCAACCCCTCACCATCCGCGGCAACAGTGGCGGAAAATAGCACCACCGAAATATATTTTAAGATTGATCTCCTCTCTCCGCTCGATATATACACGCGCGCATGGCCGATACGAGATAGGTTTTTGGATAGTTTTGCCGATGCCAGTCAACTTGCTACCACCTCCGACACGCACGTGCAAGGTGACGCACTCGTCCTCACCGACACACTTGGTACGTACGCCAGTGTGGGAACCGGGACGAGTATCCTCATTACCCCCCCTTCCCTCGGCCATTGGCTCATGCTCTCGACGGATACCGTGCTCCCCGCACAAACCACCATCACCTATCATATTGAATATGATACCGGAGGCGGAGTATTCGCCCCCGTGCCCGAGAGTGATTTGCCCGGCAATACCGCTGGATTT
>JAKFXP010000107.1 GCA_021731325.1 Parcubacteria group bacterium | reverse complement strand
ACTCGTGTCTGTATATCCTCAGTAGGAGTAGATGGGGTATCGAAGGGCTGTCTTCCTGCAGCAAGATTGGTAATGATAGCGGTGACTTCTGGATTATCTTGGTTGGTTTCTTGCACTTTCTTAAATTCAGCAAGCGCTTTCGGGAGATTATTCATCCGAGCATACGACAATCCGAGGAAGTACCGCGCATTTGCATATACAGGATTCAACGCAACGGCTCGCTCGAGCGCCACCACCGCCTTTGCAAAATTGTTTGACCCGTAGTACAGAAGGCCGAGTTGGAAAAATGCGACCGGGTTGTCTCGCTCAAAGAGCGTAACCGATTCAACGGACTTTATTGCGCTTGCAACATCGCTCTGCTCAAGCTGCATTTGTGCAAGGAGGAATATTGCATCTGTATACATTGGTCGTAATTCGATTGCCTTTTCCACCTGCTTTTTTGCCTCCTCATGATTCCCCCGTTGACGCTCAATTCCTGCTTTTCCATAATATACCGCAGGTGAATTTGGACGAAGGGTAAGCACTCGATCAAACGCCGCTTGTGCACTCTCAAGTGACCCCTCAACTCCAAGGGGAGAGATACTCTGGTACAAAGCTCCCAAATTCAACCAGTTTTGATAGTCATTTGGATCAAGTTCAGTTGCTTGTATGCCGTTACGAATCGTGCGAGACATAATATCCTGCAAAGGCGTTAGTATCTCTTCCGGAGACTTACCAGAAGCTACGAGCTGTTGCATCCGAATAAGATCAATGTTGCTCAGGGTACGATAGTAGACATCCAGCGGCTGAGCGTTTGCCACTCCTTCTATGGTGGATTGTGCTTGGTCAGCGCTACCCGTCGTGTTTATGAGTACCATTGCTTCTTCATACGTCGCCTCTGCAAGGTACTTTGAACCCACACCATACATGGCACCAACCGAAATGAGAATGGCGATAGTCATAAGGAGGGTGACACTGAAGCCGATGCGTGGATTTTCCTCAAACTGAAGCGTTATCGGTACCGGGGCACCGTCACCAAACATAGTGGAGGCTATGAAGAGTCCGGTGAGGATAGCGGCATAGTATATGAGGGCGGGTGACGGCACCTGCACCAGTGCAATCATCCACAGGTAGATTGCCCCCACATATGAGGATACTCTAAAAAATTGTATCACCGTATTTTTCCCCTCACGTTTTGTTAAAATGAGGTTGCGAATACCATACCAAGCAAATAGTGCCAGGAACGTGAGCCATGCAAGTGCACCGAGTAATCCCGTTGAGATAACGGATGTTGGGATAAAGCCAATACCGAACAGAAAATCTGATTGCCAAAAAGTCGTTGCGTTAATATCGTTGGGCATATGAAGCGCCCACAACCGAGCAAATGATCCGGGACCACTACCAAAGAGCGTATGCTCTTTTAAGACCTCGGTACCAATTGATACGGTAGTTCTCCACGAAGGACGGACGTCTAATTCCCCCACATTTGCCCATTGCGCAGGAGCGGTGGTCATTGCATCTGAACCAAAAAGGAATACGCCTGCAAGAATGAGTACCGCAAATGAAGCGACTGACACGTGGGAAAGGGTGACGGTTTTTTTTGAGAGGTATGGAGTAGCAGCGCTGTAGACAAGACAGCCGAGCGCGAACAGCCCAATTACCCACCACAATACCTGCAGGTTTACTATAGAGAGGAATAGACCGGACAAGACAAGAGGGATCCAGAGCACTCCGCGCATGCCGTGTGTAACAGGAAGCATGATGAGTGCAAGGAGTACAAAGATAATGATGAGTCCAAAAAACACAGAGAGATCGTTCAGGGAACCAAGAAGAGAGATGGGGAGTGAGAGGCCGATATCAACAAGGGTTTGTCGGGCAAAGAACATGATGAGCTGCAACACCGCAAGCACTCCTGACGCAACCAGAAATGCGAGGTACACGCCGAGTGCCCGCTTTTGTGTTCGTATGACGAGTGGTATCAGGGTGAGTAATGCCATCACCACCGCCATAAATGCAAAACTGTCGATTGATAGTCGTTCGCCAAATAGTGAACGGATGCTTCCCGTAGAGAAGAACGCCGATAGCAGATACGCACCCGGAATAAGCCATGCGACCAAGGGGAGCGCTGAGCGTGGTATCTGTACCGTGCGATCAGCCATACGAGCCAGCAAATAGCAGATGAGCGCAGTGAGCGTAAGGAGCGCCCCAACGGTTATTTTGGTGTATGAGGGAGTAACTAAAATTGGCACCCCCACACTCATGGGTATGATAAGGGTGACGGCAATCAAAAGTAGATAGCTTACGCGGTCTAATTTGTTACCGATAGTCGCTTTGTGCTTTGAAAAAAACATACTTTAGTTGAATACGCTAGAAGGCACTAGGAGATTTTCTCCATCGTAGAGGTGAATAAAAAACACTCAGTATCTTCTTATTGTACGGGTGATGCTGGGTGCTATGCAAACATAAGACTGGGGGAAGTGGTGCGGGAGAGTATTTACGGCACAAAACGTACGGGGATACGTATCTCGTCATCAAATGCAGGGAGTCCAGAAGGATTACTTTTTTGTAGAATAAGCACACCACTGGTTGCGGTGGTCTCTGAAAATACCACCGACAATTCGAAGGGTACAAACTCACTGGTCGTCCACTCACCCTGCGCAGTTGCAGGAACCTCCGCAAGCACCTCACCTCGTCCAGACTCTAACCGAACCGGAAAACTCCCCTCAAAATACCACCCACCCCGCGCTTTACCAGACACGGTAAGTGGACTCTTGACAAGCACATCTGGTAATGGAGACGTAACCATAATCATGTCTTCTGTCGCCGTGGTGGCACGGTCACCTACGCTCGTATCGGTAAATCGAAATGAAGTAAGGATTCCCTCCTCAGTGGAACGAAGTACGGGATCAACATACCCTACCCGAATCGCGCGGTCATCCATCATGGGGTCAAACGCTGCTTCAGAAATCTCTGTTTCACCTCGAAGATATTTGAACGACTCTCCTTCAACCACAGCACGAGCAAATATATATCCTGCTTCATTCCACGAGCTCGGATATACCTCAAATCGACCAATCGTTGCCCACGGTCGCTTACTTTCCAACACATAATCTTTTGCGCTTGCTTGCGGGACTTCGACAATGACGCCACTCTGCTGCTCTGATTCAAACACCCCACCTTTTGAAAGCCCGAGGGGATATATGGACACTCGAGACAATGCGTCATGGTACGAATGAGTACTCGTACCATTCAAAACTCCCGGAGCAAGAGTGATGACGGGGTCAATGCCGGTGGTACCCGTTGCCACCACCCATCCCGGGGGAAACTGTATACTAAATGCGTAGACGGGGTCGGTGTACGTTTGCCAACCGGCGCGCGGGTCTACAATCGGAGTGGTGGTAGCAACTTCAGATGCAACGCGTGGCGTTACCTGCTCTGGAGTACTTTTTCCAACCCAGTAAAGCACAACCACTCCCGCAAGGATTGCGACGGCAAGTCCGAGGAGTGTGAGGGTAACGGCATTTCCCGCTTCGGGGTGGGTAGGTGGTGTGGAACTATGCATAGATTGTGTACGTGTTTTGAATTATAAATGGTGAATTGAATACGATGATTCGGCTCGTCCCCTGTACGCTATTCAACACTCACCATTCTATGCCCGCACCCAGTACGTACGCAACACCGATATTAAGCAATAAGAATATCGGGTACAGTATCCAAGGGAATGAGAGTCCAAAATCGCCCGCTACCAGATACGCCCATGGCATCACCGGCCATATGATATATGGCCCACAGGACGCCATACCGCACTGGAGGACGACAATGTACGTACCAATGACAAACAGCGCGTATATACTACTGGCTACCGTGCCCACTTTTGAATCAACCTTCCCTGACATGCTTGCAATAGTACGGCTGACGTAACGTTCGTCAACTTGCCAATACCGCGGTTATGGGCTTTGGGCAGGAATTATCCTACCTCGCTATCAAGTTTCTTTTTGAGGGCGATGATATATAGACTCTCCGCCCAACCAAGAGGGTTGTTCTCATTGGGCTCACTCGTATGCGAGTAATAGAGCTCAGGTAGCTTTCCCTCTTCGTCACATGCGGCACGAGCTTTGTCAAGCCAATAGTCGGCGCGCTCATGGTCACCACGCTCGCGATAGATGATGGAAAGCCAGGGGAAACCCATCGTCCATTCAGCTTCCTCACTGTGCCCATCTTCGTTTCCGTTATAATATCGATCGTTCTTATACCGAATGATTCCTTTGTCTCGATCGAGGTGATACTCAAGATTGTGCAAGATGAGATCAGCCGCATCTCGATCTACAACTGCGTACGGGTAGATGAGTGACAGAAGGGCGAGGTCGGTAAACTTGGTGTGTGATTCACGGGGTAAGTGAACAGCAAGTGCACGCTGCCCCTCTGTTATGTATGCTTCGGGCACGTTCACCAACCCCGACTCGTGCATCATGAGGAGTCCGGCAACACACGCACCCACCGAAGACATGTGCACTTCTTCGTATTCTTCCCACACTCCATTATCTGGATCATGCCAATACTCAATTGACCCCAGGTACTCAACAAGACGTTCCAAAATACGTTTGTCTTCCACACCACGAATAACACTTTGTCCCCGACGCTCGCTGACCCCGATTGCAAAGAGAATACAGCCGATTGCATCGTGCTGTTTATTTCCCCACTCCTCCCAAAATTCCTCAAAAGTCTCCGGGTTGTAGCGGGCGTGAATGTACTGGTAGGTAAACCGCGGTCGCTCCTTAATCGCCCAGTTAATCTTTTCTTCATGTTTAAGAAAGATATCCAGAAGCGCATGCCACGTTTTTTTTGCAGTATCAAAATCTCCAATCTCCTCAAACGCCATTACTTCATAAAAATTGTCCCGCAGCCAGCTCTTGTCATACCCGGTAGACACCCCGGGTTCGGCAGCCGCAAGAAACAAACCACTCTTGGTCTGCAACCGACGTAAGATAGCAATATGGGCGTCTATATCACTTTGAAGACCTGTTCGACTC
>JAKFXP010000038.1 GCA_021731325.1 Parcubacteria group bacterium | reverse complement strand
TGGGGCTGCCGGGGGTGAGATATGCGGACACGTCAGCGATATGTACCCCAAGCTCGATATGGCCGTTATCCATCTCGCGTATCGAGATTGCGTCATCAAAGTCTTTGGCGTCTGCGGGATCAATCGTAAAGGTGGTAATACCTCGAAAGTCGCGACGGCGTGCAATCTCAGCAACAAAAAATTCTTTTTTGGTCGCCTCTATCTCCTCCGCCTGTCGCTCAACTTCGGGAGGGAAGTTGTAGTCAAATCCTTGACCGGCAACAATCGAACGCATAGCAGTCTCGTGTTCACCTGCGGGCCCTAGTATTTCCACGAGGCGTACGAGGGGATTCTTTTTTGGACTACTCCAACGAATGAGATCTACGGACACCTTTTGTCCCACCGGCGGCACTTCCGACCCCTCCTCGTGTTCGAGAATGAAGTCCATATACACGCGATGATCGTCGGGTCGGACAAAATAAAAACCGTTTTCTTTTTCAAGGGTTCCGACAAACCGAGTCTTGGAACGGCTCATCACTTCCATCACCTCTCCTTGTTTGCGACCATAGCGGAGTCCGGGGCGCAGGGCGATTTGCACCATATCGCGATGCAGGGCGGTATTCAAAAGCTCGGGCGCAATCTCGATATCGTCTTCGTGCCCCGGGATATCAACAAATCCAAATCCTTTTGCGTTGATTTTGATCATGCCGACGAGGTCGGTTGGGGCACTCTCGTTTTCGGGATGCTTCGTATCATGCTGTTTGTGGGGCAAGCCCTGTTTGTGGTGTTGTTCGTTCATATGGGTGCCAGTATACCAGTGAATAGCATTTTGCGCTGCATCGGATCCTATGAAGTGGTTAATAAAAAAATGGGTCGCGTGTGATACGCGACCCATTGAGTCGAAAGAGAACTAGTTACTTACGGAGATTGACCCCTTCGGTCACCGTCACGATCTTTGCGGGTGAAGCCATTACATACTGAATCAATGCCTCAAGATTTGCAGGTGTCCAGTCGTATTGACCGGGCGCATTCGTAATACCATGGAAGCAAAACTGCATCCAACCTTTACCTTGTACTGCTGCGTCAACCATTGCCTTTGCTTGCGCAAGGGTGTTTGTTTTTTCTAAACACGTTGCTTGCATACCAAAGGTATCAATGGGTACTGGGTTTAACCCAGACTCAACGCCTCGTGCATTGGTCATGCCAGTACTTGCGACGAGGTTTTGTACTCGTGCATTGTACTCACCGTACGGATATGCAAAACTCACAACGGGTACACCAGACATAGTCTGCAATGCCACTTTGTCATTTGCTACTTCGGTATGTACCTGTGCGTCAGTAAGCGTAGTGAGGTCTGGATGATTGATGGTATGTCCACCAATTTCATTACCTTGTAATGCAACCGTGCGCACCTGTCCTGGAGTCAAGTATCCTGACCATCCTTTTTTAATAGGTCCCGAGTTAAGGTAAAACGTACCCTGTGCTTTATATTTTGCAAGGACGTTAATAGCTGGTGCCTGTAGGTACCCATCGTCAAAGGTAAAACTGACAAGGGGATCAAGGGTAGTGGGGGGTGTTGTAGGTTCAGAAAGAAAGACATTGTCGATGATACAAGAGCCAACGGTAGCCGTTGCCCGATACACGACAAATGAAGTGACTCCCACCGGAACAGTGAAGGTGCGCATGTTGTTTACCCAGGTATTATTGGCCACACTGTGTGCCACTAATCCGACATACTCCACATTGCCACCCGCATGAGTATAGGCAACGTCCAAGTCCATCGTTCGAGTCGAACACTTGGTGTTGTCTGTGTACACGTACGTTTTGCCACCCGTCGTAGGGATTGTCGCTGTGGGGGTAAATGATCTCCCAAAGCCTGATCCTGCAGAAGTAACGGTGATTTGTACCCCGCGACCGTTTAATCCGGTAATAGGGTACGTCATTGTTGAGGTACCGGTGCCCCAGGCATATGACGCCCAGTGAGCAGGCGCTCCGGTGGTACCGGTTTCAAGGGTACCGTTCTGAATGAGATTTGGTGGTGTTGCAGCATGCGCAACAGAGAGCGAAGCAAGCAAGCCTATACTACACAAGACCAGTAACAATCGTTTCATAGTTATATCTCCGTTTCAAAGAAAAATACCGCGTACATATGTAGACGGTTCCACTCTCTTATATATCACATAAAAAATCATTTGTCAAACAAAACCCCAGTACAAACTGGGGTTTTTTGTGTTATATTTTTCCGACCAAATCGAGACCTGGTTGGAGTGTGTCGTTACCCGGTTCCCACGAGGCGGGACACACTTGCCCTCCATGCTCAGCAACAAACTTTGCAGCTTGGAATTTGCGAAACAGCTCTTTTGCTGAGCGTCCCACCCCATCAGCATGCACTTCCATTGCTTGTACCGTACCTTTTGGATCAATAATAAATGATCCACGCAACGCAACTCCCTCGTCTTCTATATATACCCCAAATGCGCGTGAAAGTTTGCCGGTTGGATCCGCGACCATGGGGAACGTAATCTTTTTGATGGTGTCGGACGCGTCGTGCCATGCTTTGTGTACCCAATGCGTGTCGGTGGAGACCGACAGGACGTCAGCACCATTTTTTACAAACTCGGGGTAGAGAGCTGCCATTTCTTCAAGCTCGGTAGGGCAGACAAAGGTAAAGTCTGATGGGTAAAAAAAGAGCACGAGCCATTTACCCGCACTGTCTTTGAGCGCGACGTCGATAACTTCGTCTTTGTGATATGCCTTGAGGGTAAAATCGGGTATATGCTCGCCGACCTTAACCGCGCAACTGAATGATGATGATTCGGTCATACTATATATTTTTAGTGTATTTATCGTGTATGTCTTAGAGTATACCACGTGTCCTATGAGGTAATAAGGGGAACAAATACGTACCCAACAAAGGTGTCTATAATGGGTTGATGGGCAACGCGCACCACCCGTTTGATACTGTCGCGTATGGGTACCACCAGTACCCCCTGCTCAACCAATTGTGAGACGAGGGCGGTGGGAAGTGAGCGGGCGGCAGCAGATACGAGGATCCGATTGAAGGGTGCCCGTTCGGGTGCGCCGAGTACGACTCCCGCGCGTTGAACATGGGCATGGGGGAGTGAATACTTCGCAAGATTTTCAGCTCCAAAGGTGACGAGCTCTTCAACGCGCTCAAGACCGAGTACTGAACCCGTAGCACCTACGAGATGGGCGAGTAGGGCGGTCGTCCACCCAGAGCCCGATCCTATGTCGAGCACGCTATCGCCAGGCTGCACGTGGAGTAACTCAAGCATAAATGCAACGGTTGAGGGTTGTGAAATAGTTTGATCGTAGTCGAGGGGCAGGGGTCGGTCTTCGTACGCCACTGATCGATAATGAGCGGGCACAAAATCCGCGCGGTCGACCGCACGAAATGCGTCGATAATATGCGGGGTCTTGAGAGTGCCTGCACGGACCATAGCGTCAACAAGTGTTTCCATAGGTATATTCAACACCCGGAGGCCGTTTCGAGCAAGGAATCTCAAACAGTACGTCTTTTCAAAAATACTTGACATATACATGTTTATATGTATAATTATTCTGCTTTCTCACCTCTATTACACACAAGTGTTGTAGATGAAAAGTGAAGCATTTACGCTCTTTAACTTGACCTTTTAGGAGGTTCCATATGTCTTACCGTAACGATCCCGATCTGGACACTGCGTCCGGTTATGCAAAATCTTGGGTTATTTGGCTTATTGTTGTCTTGTTTCTTGCGTCTGGGGCCAGTTGGTTCTTCAGTCGCACGGTGCAGACCGTTGATACCGGCCTTGTCCGCTATCAAGAGTTTCAAGAAATCTACAATACCACTACAAAGATCAATACTGACCTTTGCAACCTAAAAAAAGTGGATGAAAAAGATATAATGTTTAAGGATTTTAGCAAAGCACAAATAATCCTTGCGAATCAGAACAATCTGAACCGCTGGATTGCTGAGTACAATGCAAAGTCCTCACTCATCAACTTTAACGTATGGAAGTCAACAACACTTCCGTACAGCCTCAGTCAACAACAGTTTGACTGTGCTAACTAAGGGGGTCACCATGAAGATACTAAGTAGCATGATCCTGGCAAGCATATTTTTGCTCACAGGTTGTGAACCAGGAAAGGTCGCCAACAACACAACAGCCCTTGATGAGCAGGTCGAAACTGAGATTAATCAGAAGAATCTTTTCAAAGTGCAGCCACCGCCCAAAATCAGCTGGTCGCTGGAACGGGATAACCTCATCAAGCGTTTCAGGCTTCAGAACGATCGAACGGTCATGTTCTACATGTACGTGTTCATCGAAGGTGATCGGCGCCCGATTGGCTACTATCAGGTGAACAAGGTTAGCTCGGTAAACTCCCAGCTCACCAACACTGAGCAGATAGTGAATCCTGGTGGTACCGCTCATTATGCGTACACCACGCTTCCTTCTCCGGCTGAAGACGGTAGCTATGGAACAAACGGCGACGGTGTCTTCGGCTTTACGCCAAACGATATCTACATCGAGCACAATATGAAGTACATTGCTTCGACCGTACCGTTGTCGTTTCCTGATAAACCATTTCTCCTCACGAGCATCTCCGTCAAAGACGAACAAGCGCTCAAGGTGTTGATGGAAAAGATAAATATCAAATAGGCACTGGCCTAACCCATGGAAATCGTTTATTCGATTCCATGGGTTCTTTTGTACCACTCACTTTCTGGTACAATAGTACTATGACCTCAGTACATACTCGACTCGGCAGTTTGCTACTCGCCTGCATTATCGCGGTTTCTTTGCCGAACCTCAGTACCGCCGCAATTACCACCCCCACAATTACCGCTCCGGGGGTACTCGCGTTTACCAACGCCGAACGTGCAGAACGAGGACTTCCGGCACTCACCAATAACGACACTCTCGCGAAGGTTGCGGCTACCAAAATGACCGACCTTTTTGCGCGTCAGTATTTTGCTCACGAAGCGCCCACGGGAGAGGATGTGTCCGACTTGGTCAAAGAGGCGGGATATCGGTAT
>JAKFXP010000130.1 GCA_021731325.1 Parcubacteria group bacterium | reverse complement strand
CCTCCCATGCAATCAAAAAGAATAGTGCATTGTTTGCCATGACCACCAAATACAAGCACCCGATAAACAGTGTGTAGAAAAAGCCAAAGACTCCCGGGCGAATATGAGAATCACGTCCACTGTACCCGTACCCATAGACCGACGCTGCGAGTGATCCGAGAGAAATAATGAGCATGAAAAAAGCTGCGAGTGCATCAATACGGATACTGTAGGTGAGTGCCGTAAAGGGAGAAGCGTGTGCGAGGGTGAGCACCGTACCCGAAGTAAGTATCGAAAGAGAGAGTACTGTCCCGTACGCAGAGCCCAATACTGCGGCACCGTACGATATCATACGCGCAACGCGCTGTACGGTACCAAGCACCGTCACGAGTGAAATGAGAGCACCTACCCCAAAAAACCCAAGTAAGAGATATACGTGCATCGCTGTTGGTACAAATAGCATACGGAACGTAAGTTATGAACGAGGGAGTCGCTTTGCACCCTCTGCCTCAAGGATAGTGAGGAGTGCGCCGATAATCGTACGGGGACTGGGTGGATCACCCGGTATTTCATAATCAACCGGAATAACGTCTCGTAGACTATTGTAAATCGCATACGAATCTTTGAAGACTCCACCGGTAATGGCACCATCACCCACCGCAACCACAATGCGAGGGGTTGGAGTTGCTTCGTATGTTCTGCGAACCGCCTCTGCCATGTTGCGTGATACGGGTCCAGTGACCATCAGCATATCTGCATGTCGAGGTGAGGCAACAAAATGAATACCAAACCGTTCAACGTCATAGTACGGGTTAGTGAGTGCATTTAACTCCTGCTCTTCTGCATTACTTGATCCTGCATCAACTTCACGAATCGCGAGTGAGCCACCAAATAAGTCTCGAACCCTCTCTTCAAGAGCAGCGCCCACAACCTGCACCTCATCAAGAGATGAGCTTAAAAAATCAGCCGGTGGTATGACTGTAGTTGGCGTTCGTATAATCTTTGTAAGTAATTGAAACATGTGTGTACCCCCGTATACAGTACCCATACAAAAAAATCCTGTAGGGGGGAGGCACCCATCATATGCCTTTGATAGGAGCTGTCAATCGTACTACTCACAGGGGGGGGTGGCTGTACGGACGCACATATTGACGTGTGCATAATTTAGGAGTATAGTATCAACCGGATGATTGACGTATCGCTCATATTATTGTGTGATATTTTCCATCTCTGTGATGGACAATCCATACACGGTTCTTACACAATCTACTACATAGGAGAGATTACATGATGGTGGCTCATAAGCAGTTTCCACACGAAGAAAATCCGCTCGTGCAAGATATCCTTGCGCTTAATGACAAGCGTGTGCACGCACACGTACGAGAAAAAAAGATGCGTCAGGAATGGCGCGCGGAGCACCCCTTTCACCTCATATATATAGGCTGTATGGATGGGCGACACTCACATTTTCCTCAAACGTTAGGTATACCCGTTGGTTGTTGTGATATTTTTCAACACCCAGGGGCAAAGTTCAAAACGCACTGGCCCTATTTTATCACCCTGCTGACTGATTCTATTGAGACAGGTCTCTATGCGGGACAGCAGGTGGTAATTTTTGTTTCCAGTCACTACTCTGCCCTCCACCATGACCACGGATGTCGCGCCTTCAATAATAATCGAACATCCGCTACCGACCACATACTCACCTTTACACGTGATTTAAAGGATCTGTATGCTGATTTCCCGGACGACATTCATATTATTCCAGTGGAGGTAAATACTGACAATGATGCCATCACCTTTATTGGTGAAGATCATTTGACGACCGCTCATGCCCACGCAATGGGAGATGCTGAGAGTATGCGACAGCAGATACGCAGGTACTGCAACACCGCAAACAACGAGAAGTTAGTAAATCTCCTGTTTGAGTTTGTAACTACCAATAGAGCGCATGTGCAGCAGGTACTGCAAACACCTCGCGCACATACCGACTGTTGTCACAACGAAACAGTACTTGCGGTGGGGCGTGGCTTCAACACCTGGCTCAACATGGAACGGAATCGGGGTATTATCTTATTCCCTGATGGTGATCATGATTTAGATCGGGGTATAGAAATAGCTGGAAATATCCTACTTGAAAATTCCAAAAATAATCCATTCTTGGAAGAACATGGTGCTCTTGCGATAGCCTGCAGTGCGTACAGCGAGCAAAAGAAAATGCGTATTGCTACCGCACGTGCGCTTGGATATGCTGAACGTGTCCAAAGGATTCTCACCTCTCGTGTACCTGATTTACGCTTTATTGTGTTTTCAGGGGTCGTGCACCTCAGTACCTGGAAGTTAACTCCCGTAGCCGCATAACGGACATACACAAAACACCCATATCTGATCAAGATATGGGTGTTTTTTTGTGCCGCTAGTAGTTTTTGAGACACCGCGCCATCTCGTGGTGGCGTATCTTTTCGATCGCCTTCGCCTCGATTTGACGAATACGCTCGCGAGTGACCCCAAACTCCTTCCCCACTTCCTCAAGCGTGTGGTAAATACCATCCTCAAGCCCATGCCGCAATACGAGAATTTTGCGCTCTTTGGGTGACAGGTCGTTCAAAATCGACTGGAGTTGTTCACCAAGAATGTTGTGTGACGTTTCTTTGTCAGGTGCATCAACGGTCTCATCTTTAATAAAATCGCCGAGAACTGAACGGTCATCTTCGCCATCCCCTACTGGACTTTCGAGCGATACCGTGTCCTGCATTATCTTTTCGATCAAATAAATCTTATCGATCTCGATACCCATTTCAATAGCTATTTCTTCGGCCACCGGATCACGTCCCAAGTCTTGCGCCAATCGACGATAGATTTGTTTGTATTTCGCAATCGTTTCGACCATATGTACCGGAATACGAATGGTGCGCGATTGATCGGCAAGCGCACGGGTAATGGCTTGTCGAATCCACCACGTTGCGTAGGTCGAGAACTTATACCCTTTGGTATAATCGAACTTATCCACTGCCTTAAAGAGACCAATGTTGCCCTCTTGAATAAGATCGAGAAGGGTGAGATCGGGACTACGGCCGATGTAACGCTTTGCAATCGACACCACCAGTCGAAGATTCGAACGAGCGAGCAAATTCTTTGCTTCGATATCTCCTTCCATTACCCGCTTCGCCAGGTCACGTTCTTCGGTACCTGCAAGAAGCGGATACTGCCCAATCTCGCGCAGATACATCTGGATCGAATCGTAACCAGAATCCCTTCCCCGTATTGCTCGTGCTCGATCATTACGGGGATCAGGTATCTCATCCGCAAGGATGTTTCCTCCCTCAAGCACGTCGATACTTGCAACCAAAAAACGCTCATACAACTCTTCGAGAAATACGATATCTTCTTCGATCTTCGGAAATTCACGCAGAATTTCATCATAAATGACGTATCCCCGCTCGCGACCTTTTTTGAGTAATTGGTCTGCCTTGCGATTAATTTCCTGCTGTTTTGGCGACGGGGGTGGTCCTTTTTTGACGATGGGAGGCTTTTTTGCCACCGGCTTTACTGCCGGTTTTGGTGCCTGCGCTTTTACAACTTTTTTAAGTTGTGGTCCGCTTAACTTTTTTACCGGAGTAGTCTTATGAACGCTTTTTACGACGCTCTTTTTTTTTGCTGGTGCAGATTTCATTGATTTTGCTGCACTTTTTTTTGGTGTCCCCTTAACGGGTGACTTTTTGGTAGGAGCCGTTTTTTTGGCGGCCACTTTTTTTGGCATTGTCTTTTTTTTGTTGTCCGCTGGTTTTGATGCCATACTCTATGGTTTCGTCTACTATACCGTACTTATCAACTCCTATCAAGTATCTCTAATCGTTTTGAAAGTTCTTGGAACTCGGTAAGAAGGGTCGTGGTACGTTGTTCATCGTGATCATACTCAGCTCGACGCAAGGCTTGTGCAACCTGCGCCCGATCTTCGCGCACATGCTCGCGCGCTACATCACGAACGAGTATCCGAAAAAGTTCCACCACCTCTTTTTCTTCACCATAGGCAATCTCTGCCTGGAACGAGAGTGCGGAACGATCTCCTAGTGACTGTGAAATAATGGGAGTAAGCTCAATCGCAAAAGTCTGAGCAATATCCGCAATATGCGCTTCGTCAATACTCCTATTTTCACTCCCCTCTTGCCAAAACAAAAAACCTGCAAGTAACCGCTCCAATTCACGCCTCCGACTGTAGGCGGGTTGCTCCGGCGCTACAGGGGGCATCGAGGTACTCGTTTTAATCGCCACCGGAGTATGCTCAATGGTACGAGAAACTGCCCGTACATCCTGCCAAATCGAATCCTCTGACAGTGAGAGATTGTTCGCAATGACCCGAACAAAATGCGCTTGTTCAACCCCGCTTGTGATCCGTGCAACAAACGGGAGTACCCGATCACGCACCGCAAGCACAAGTGCTCGTTCATCACGCGAATCTTTTTCTCGATGCTCATCAAGCACGAGGCGGAGATAAAAATCAACCACCGGTACCGCAGAACGCACTGCTTGTTTCCACAAGTCCGGGTTTTCTTTGATACAATCAGCCGGATCTTTTCCAAATGGCACACGTACCACTTTCATATCCATCATTCGCCGCAAGGCGAGTCCTGCTGCCCTGCCCGTTGAAGCAACTCCTGCCGAATCCGCATCAAACGCCGTTACTAGTTTTTTTGATAGTCGATCCAATAAGAGAAGGTGGTCATCCGTTAACCCGGTACCCGAAACGGCAACCGTGTTGGGAAATCCCGCCTGATGACTCAAAACAAGATCCATTTGTCCTTCTACCAGTATCGAGAAATCATATTTACGAATATGTTGCTTCGCCTTGTGATACCCATAGAGGATTTTTCCTTTATCAAAGAGGGGTGTTTCCGGCGAATTGAGATATTTGGCGTTTACTTCATCATTCGCTGCAGCCCCAATCACCCGCCCACTAAACGCCACCACGCGCCCGGCGCTATCCATGATTGGAAACATGATGCGACTCCGAAAACGGTCGTAGTAGGTTCCTCGGTCTCCTTGCTTGATGAGACCTGCCT
>JAKFXP010000065.1 GCA_021731325.1 Parcubacteria group bacterium | reverse complement strand
GTACCCACGGTGGTACTGCGTTGATGTGGCGTACGTATGCACCTACCCCCGTACCCTCACTCTCAAAGAACTAGGTAACGACCGCGCGCTTGTGGGACTCAGCCTCACCAAACGAGGTAATCGTCTCTCAGTGATGCCAATAGACCCCGCCCACGGCGCACATCTCCAACACCTCTCCAATTAAATACCTTTAAGGTATTTAATTGGAGCGTAACCAGGGGGGTGTGGCAGTGTGGTATCATGTACCATATGACCGTCACACCACATGTTACGCTGCGCGATGTAGGGAAGTCATTCAACACTCCTTCTGGTCCCCTTGAGATTCTTGCGGGTATCAACATAACCATTAACCGCGAGGAGAAGATTGCTATTATTGGTCCCTCGGGCTCAGGTAAATCCACGCTTCTTTCACTCCTTGCCGGTCTCGATACTCCCACCACCGGTGACATCAGTATCAACGGCACTCATCTTGCATCCTTCGATGAACGAGCGCTCGCCGAATACCGCAACAAGTCTATTGGTATTATTTTTCAGTCATTTGAGCTTATTGTGCCGTTTACGGTCGAAGAAAACATTAGCGCACCCCTCGACATCGCCTATCGCAGTGACCCTGGGCGCGTACACGACCTGATAGAACGGGTTGGTCTTACGGAACGTAAAGACGCATTTCCCCATACCTTAAGCGGGGGAGAAAAACAGCGCGCCGCAATAGCCCGTGCACTTATCAACAATCCCGACCTCATTCTCGCTGACGAACCCACGGGGAGCCTTGATCGAGTTACCGGAGCTACCATCCTTGATCTCTTGCTCGAAGAAGTAGCGCGCGAACACAAGACGCTCATTATCATTACCCACGACCAAGAAATAGCCGCACGTATGGATCGTGTCTTTGTCGTGCACGACAAACAGCTCAATGAACGCCTATAGTCTCAGTGTCATATATGCATACCGTATCGTGCGTCGCGGATGGCAAAAATACCTCTTGTCATTCTTTTCTCTTGCCCTCACCGCCACCCTCATTACCCTCATTCTCGGCATGTCCGCAAGCGCACGCTTGTACCTCTTTGAACAAAATAAAGTCATTGTAGGAGGTGATCTTGCAATCGAATCAAGTCGTCCGGTAGACACCGAAGTACTTTTTACTGAACTCGGTATTATCCCTACCGCGAGCTCATACGAACAATCCTTTACGGGTACCCTCGCACACGGCACGAACACCCTCTCCGTATCATTTCGCGCCGTTGATACCACCTTTCCGCTCTATGGTACAGTCGTGGTCGCCTCAGGAACCTACACCACACCCACGTCAGATGAAATACTCCTCGACACCGCATCTGCAAAAAAATTACAGGTCGGGGTAGGGGACAGGGTCCTCTTTGGCACTACCACGTATACTGTTTCAAACATTGTCACCCGGGAGCCTGATGCGCTTTTTACCGGATTTCGCTTTTTACCAAGCATCACGCTCTCTCATGATGGTTTTTTGCGGTCAGGTATACCCCCTGAGCTTCTCAGATCCGAATATACTTACCGATACCTCATACCAGACCTTTCCGAAGAAATGTTGACCAGCGTGCGTACTCAAGGAGAAGAAGGCAACTTCCGCGTACGAGCAGCTGATCAGACGGGTTCACGACTCGTCCGCAGTCTCGATACGGTACAACAGTTTCTCACGGTCGCCGTACTCATCGCAACCATTCTCGCCACCGTAAATGTATACGCGAGCACCCTCTATCTACTCACCACATTACGTCGAAGCTTTGCCGTACTCCGTGCACTTGGTCTCTCGTCGGCACGCGTGCGTACCGTCCTCATAGGGGTATTTAGTGTGGTTATTCTCATTGCAACGCTGGTAGGGCTCTGGGGTGGCATCGTACTTACGAACCTGGTGCGTACGTATGCCGTGCAATACATCGGCACCATATTACCCGCTGCATTTTCGGTACGAGATGCACTCCTCGTATTATTCGCCGTGAGCGCAACGAGCATCGCTGCCTGCGTACCCGCAGTTGCACGCTTAGGCCGCATGACTCCCCAAGCACTCTTGATGCACGAAACAGACACCCCTCGTACCGCAGATACCACCCGTATACAGACCCTACGTACTGGCATAGCATTCCTGCCTATTATCGCAATTGCCATACTTCTGCTCGATGATATCCTCCTCGGTCTTGAGGTGGTCGCGGGAGTACTCGTCGTATACCTCGGCATCTCACTCGGCTATCGTCGAGTACTCAGCTCACTCTACCGCACACGAAACCGTTATTCGTTTGACATGCGTAGTATCATTGCGCAAAAAGTGTATGACGGGGTATTCGGTATTGTGTCTTTCACCTCGCTCTTTGTCGCCCTTACCGCCGTGTGTACTCTTGCCCTCACCGAATACTCTCTCACCACCTATCTCTCACGCGATCTTGGACGCACGTTACCAACGGTATACCTGCTCGACGTACAACCAACCCAAAAAGATACCCTGTATGCCGCATACCCACAACTCACCCTCTTTCCCAATGTACGGGCACGTATCCGTTCCATAGACAATCTGGATGTACCGGACGCCATTGACCGTCGCGAAGAGGGAGTTGACCGTGAATTAGGGCGCGAATTCAACATCACCTACCGCAACGAACTACTGACGAGCGAAGTATTGGTTGATGGTTCACCTGTATTAGGTAAACCGGGGGAGTTTTCTGTCGAAAAAGAATTTGCAACACGAGCAAACATCACTCTTGGTAGTCGTATCACCTTACTCGTGCAAGGATTCCCCGTTGAGGGAGTGGTTACTTCTCTCCGGAGTGCGGATACCCGTAGCGGGTTACCCTTCTTTTATTTTGTACTCTCGCCCGATGATCTTGAGCGTTTTCCCGCAACATATTTTGGATACGCATTCGTAAACCCTGCAGAAGAGCAAGAACTCTCTTCGTACGTGGCGCGCACGCTCCCCAATGTCACTCTCATCAACACCCGCGATGCGGGTGACCTTGCCACAGAACTCATACAGACACTACTGCTTATTATATTTGTTATCGTACTTCCACCCCTCATACTCGCCTGCATGCTCATCATTGCGCTCGTTATCTTAACCTACCGTTCACGTAGACGAGATGGCGCCCGACTGTTAGCGCTTGGTGCACCACCACATACGATTGAACGACGATACCTCGCCGAAACAATAAGTACCACCCTTATTGCATCAAGTGCCGCATACGTACTCGCAGTGCTCAGTACCTGGGGTATTACGACCTACATACTCGACATTGATGAGCATGCATTCTTTAACGCACCGGTGGTGTACACGATACTCGGGATTGTTGGTGGTGTACTCGTACTTGGGATACTCTTATGGAGAAGTGACCGACGTCCACTTGCGCGCGTCCTTGCCTATGAAGAAAATTATTAGTGTCATTGGTGTCGGAATATGTCTGTTCGGGGTACTTATCTTTCAGATGATACGCTCGACCAATACCCCCCCACAACAACCACTTTCTACAACCGCCGAGGGTACTCAAATCATTGCGTTCGGTGACAGCTTGACAGCCGGGTACGGATTGCCACTCAGTGAGTCATATCCGAGTCAACTCGAAGCACTCCTTACCCAAAAAGGATATTCGGTTAGCGTCATCAACTCTGGAGTGAGTGGAGAAACCACAGCAGGCAGCAAGTCCCGCGCGCAGTTTATTCGAGATCAACACCCAGATATCGTACTCCTTGGGATTGGCGGTAATGATGCCCTACGCGCGCTTTCCGTTGCAGAGGCTACAGAAAATATACGTGACGTGCTCACCATACTCACCAAAGGTGACGGTGCGCCCGCGGTACTCCTCCTCGAAATACAGGCACCTCTCAATGCTGGTTTTGTATACAAAGCTTCGTTTGACCGCATCTACGAAGACCTCGCCGATGAGTTTGATATACCCCTTGTGCCGTTTGTCGTGCGTGAACTCATTATTGATCAGCAGTATGTACAATCAGACGGTATCCACTACAACAAAGCAGGGTACGCGCGCATCATCAAAGACTTTATCGACCCCGCAGTACGGAAGGTGCTCGATGCTTCCCGTTAACCTATTGACCGCAGATCCTCCTCAAGAGCAGGGAATGTAGCGGTGTTGAAATGTCCCATTCCGGTACAGGTGCGTACATATGCTGTGGGAAGCGCGTGTATGTATTTGGCAAGATGGGTGTAGGGCACGACCGAATCATCCGTGCTGTGGTAGAGATACACCTGTCCTGCTTGTGCAATAAAACGTTCGAATGAGGCCGGTGCCACAAAACCTCCCAACGACTCATCGAGGTCGGTTTCGTCGTATGGCGCGGCAACAAGCAGCGTTGCCGCAACCGAGCAGGGTATGTCGTGTTCAGCGAGGTAGCGTGCCAAAAATACACCACCTAATGAGTGGCCGATAAGGATACCACCGGGAGACAAGAGGGAAATAATGCGAGAAAAATACAGCTCCCACTCAGCATATTGTGCATTACTCCCGTTGGGCATACGTGGAGCAAGGATGTCATATCCCGAACCGAGTGTTGCGGATAAATTATCTTTCCAGTCAGCGGTAACACGGAGGCGTTCAATCGACACCTCTGCATGTCGCAAAAAGTCGAAGTATTCCTCATGGGTGGGGAACGTCATACCTCCATGTACATACATAATTTGTTGTGGTTCTGTCATATATACGTCACTATACTACACCTATAAACACCCGTATACGTGCACAACTTGGCAGTCCAACGTAGAATAGAGACATATCAATACTAACGGTACAACACCGATATACGTATGGAACAAACAACTGGATCACCTGCACCCCTGTCATCACACGGAAATGGGATGCTCAAAAAAAAGCAAATCGCAACCGGCGCGCTCATCGTGCTCGCATTAGCAGTACTATTACTCCTCAACAGTCAACGAGCGGAGATACCTGTTCCAGTCGCCCAAGATAACCTACTTCAGATAGCCACCACGACACCCACCCCATCAAAAGGACCTTCGACACTCACTGCACTCATTGCGCAGAATATTTCACAGGAATGTACCTTCAATACAACAGAGGGGGGAACCGAGACTTTTGGGACGATATACCTTGCACAGGGCATGATGCGTGCGGACATTCAAACACGCACCCCCAG
>JAKFXP010000073.1 GCA_021731325.1 Parcubacteria group bacterium | reverse complement strand
GTTATCGCTATTATCGGTGCTCGAAAAAGCGCGGCCACTGTTCGCAAGCGTATTTGCAAGAAAGCGAACTTACTCGGCAAATCTGTGCACGGCTTCAAACAATCTCGCTTTGCGATCGCTATACCAACTGGATGTTGGACAAAGTGAAAATGTGGGAGCGTGAGGAAATTGGAGCGTCGCAAAGCGAGGTTCAAAATCTTTCCAATGGAATCAAAGCGAACGAGGAGCGCATGGAAAAACTGCTCTCGGCGTATTTGGATGGTGACGTACCGAAAGAGGTTTACTTGAAGCGAAAAGATACGCTCATGCGCTCTCTCGCCGCTTTGAAAGAGAAAATGAAAGATTTTGAACGCGGAAGAAACAATTGGGTCGAACCCTTGCGGGAATGGATTTTAGATACGAAACAAGCCAATTTTTTGTCCTCCTCCTCTGATTTGTACCAAATCAAGTCGTTCGTCCAAAAAATCGGAACGAACCCCTTGGTTCGTGACAAATCCGCCCAGTTCGCCGCACCCGTCCCGTCCCAATTCGTCGCGAAGCGACGGGCTCTTTTGCCAACTCCCGCGCCTTCGGCGCGGGCTTCTTCCCACCTTTCGGATTCGGAAGTTTCTTTCTGCGGAGGGGGGGAGATTCGAACTCCCGATCCAGTTACCCAGATGCCGCATTTCGAGTGCGGTGCCTTCGACCTCTCAGCCACCCCTCCTTATTACACGAGCGGTGTGGCTTCGCGGTCTCAGTGTTCGTCCACCTCGCTCCGCTCGGATGAAAATGTATCCCATACGTTTTCATCCTCTCAGCCACCCCTCCTATTGTCCCTACTCTAGAGATGTGCACAGTGTAGCCCGTTTTTTCGCTCGTCACAAGCGATATTTTTCTATATTGCAAACACATCGCTCGTATGATAGTATGAATGTATTACTTTCATACTATCTCCATGGCGAAGACACCTACCATACGACGTATCACGAGTAAGGGACAAGTCACCCTCCCTGCTTCTTGGCGTGCCCGCATGGGCAATCATGACACCATTGTCTTCGTCGAGCGAGGCAACATACTTGAAGTACATCCGGCAGAAATTGTCGTGGGTGAAGAGGTGCTTTTTGACGCAGTACGAGATACTAAAGGTGTTGGTATACCTGTCTCAAAACTTATCACTGCACTCAAAAAAGACCTCGCACAATAACTCTGTCTATGGATGCAATTACCAAACTGCTCCGAAACATGTCGCGTAAAGATAAGGAACGTGTGCTCGCTGCACTTATAGAAATCCAAGCGGGTACACTATCAGGTAGTAAACTGCAGGGTACAGATGCATATCGCGTCCGTGTTGGAAATTTTCGTATCATATACCACCTTGACTCTGCTACGCCTGTGATTGACGCGGTACGAAGACGTAACGAACAAACCTATTCATAAAAAATAACCCGCCTGTATAACAGACGGGTTATGCGGTTATACCAGGTCGAGCAGACCTGAAAACTCAAGTACAAAATGATCCATGGGTACCTCGTGAAAGAACGCGCGAGGGACATCAGGGTTGGCAAATCCAATACCACGAATACCTGCTTCTTTTGCGTAGAGTACATCAGCGGGCAAATCCCCCATCATGAGGCAGCGCGAGGGCAAGATATCCGTACCATCAATCACCGCACGAATCTGTGCCGCTTTATTGTGCACGTGACAATGAAAGCCGGCACAACGCTCATGTAACCCAATCTCATCAATGAGCCAGAAGGCAAGCCCAGATGGTGCTGCGGTAATGATGTGCACCTCAATCCTCCGTTCATGCAGCACCTCGAGTGTTTTGTGCACTCCGGGAAATACACGCTCCTGCGCACCCGTATGTATACACGCTTTGTACGCCGGCAAAAATATGCTGAAGAGCGAGTGTCTGTCGATGTACACCTCACGGTTCCGATAAAACTGTAGGTAATCACCATTGTGTGACACGGCGTCAATGTACTCCGCACAACTCGGGGGCGCTACACCACACGCTTCAAAACAGGCGACTGCTCCCGCATAAGATGCATCCCAATCGTGCACAAGCGTACCGTTCAAATCCAAAAACACTACATCTACTTTATTCATCTCTATACCTCCTTTGGTGTATGACCATGTATCTAGTTTGGATACTACCATGTTACACCGTTGTGTCTACAGCTGTCGCCGATAGTAAAGAAACCGCTGCATATTTTGTGAGGCTCGCGCAGGTTCGCAACCGAGCGGAGAAATCCGCGACGAACGGATATTCGTGTCTCGAAACAGGTATAGGTGCTCCGCCGTATATACGTACTAGTCAATTCATGAGTGCTCTCATTGCTCGCCATGCCTGGTATACTAGGGGTACATGGAAAAAAACGAGATGCAGACCCACTTTCGCCTCATCGAACCTCAAAAACGCGCACTCACGCGCCTCGGCATCAATACCATCCGCGACCTTCTCTACCATTTCCCCGCTCGATACGAACGCTCCGGTGATCAAAAAACGGTTGCAGGCCTTGAGGTGGGTACCGACGCCATACTGTACGGCACCCTCCGCAAACCCGAAACCCGCAAATCCTGGAAATCAAAACGCCCCATGAGTGAAGCGTGGCTTGAAGATGGTACCGGCAAGGTCAAGCTCATGTGGTTCAACCAACCCTACATCGCCAAAATGTACACTGAGGGCATGATGGTAAAAGTAACGGGGCGAGTTGAGGGTGGTGCCTCACCGTACATTGCCAACCCCGAGGTGGAGCGGGTCTCTACCCTCCCCCTCGGAGGCACCGACTCTATATTTCAGACCGGAGATAGTGAGGACGAACTTTTTGCCGTATACAGTGAGAGTAAAGGTATTACCTCACGGTGGTTTCGCCACGCCATCAGCAAAGTATTTGCCGAAGGTATACACGGCACCCTCGACGACCCTATACCTGCGGAGGTACTCGAGCGATACAATCTCCCCACTCTCCTCACCGCACTCTTTCATATCCACACACCGAAAAACGAAAACAACTACCGCGCGGCACGCAAGCGGTTTGCCTTTGAAGAGGTCTTCGTCATCCAGATCGCCAAACAGCGCGACCGCAAAACCCACGACGCTGCACCCACCCTCATCATTGAAGGTGCACACGAAAAAGCACATGCATTTCTTGCCCATCTCCCCTTTGCACCTACACAAGGACAGCAAGCCGCCATTCGTACTATTCTCGACAACCTCTCACGAGCACCTGCTATGAGTCGCCTGCTAGAGGGAGACGTTGGGTCGGGTAAAACCGCCGTTGCCGCAACCACTGCGTACGCGGTTGTAACGAGCTCACCAAAAAATCGCCCCTCAGCCACACTCCAAGTTGCCTACATGGCACCTACCGAAATCCTCGCCGAGCAGCATTTTGCATCGTTTACCCAACTCTTTGGACACCTCCCCATACAGATGGCACTCATGACGGGTACGGTGTGTCGTAAGTACCCATCCAAACTCAAACCTGGTGAATCCACTAAAGTACCTAAAACACAGCTCCTCAAATGGATTGCAAATGGTGAAATAGCCATCCTTATTGGCACCCATTCCCTCATCCAAAAAAAAGTGCAGTTTCGTGACCTCGCGTACGTTATTATCGATGAGCAGCACCGCTTTGGGACTATGCAGCGCAAAGCACTCGTGCGCAAAGACGGCATCATGCCCCACCTTCTTTCTATGACCGCCACGCCCATACCCCGCACCCTTGCACTCACCCTCTATGGCGACCTCGATCTCACCGTGCTTGATGAAATGCCTCCTGGACGCAAACCAATTATGACCACATTAGTTGGAAGCAGTGACCGCACTACTATGTACGAATCAGTACGGCGTGAGCTCAACCTTGGACGACAAGCGTACGTCATTTGTCCCCGCATTGACGAACCCGACCCAACCAAAGAAATGGCGGTGCAAACACGCTCGGTATTGGCTGAAGCAGAGCAGCTCCGCCTCAAAGAGTTTAAGGGCTACCGCGTGGGCGTCTTGCACGGACAAATGAAGCCAGCCGAAAAAGATACTACGATGCGCGCATTTCTGGCACATGAGATTGATATACTCGTTGCCACTTCGGTGGTCGAGGTGGGCGTCAACGTACCCAACGCAACCTCTATTATCATAGAGGGCGCCGAACGGTTTGGACTCGCTCAACTCCACCAGCTTCGGGGACGTGTGGTACGTTCCAATCACCAAGCCTACTGCTACGTACTCACGAGTAGCGGCAAACCGAGCACTCGCCTCAAAGCACTCGAAAAAGCAAAGAGTGGCTTTGAGTTAGCCGAACACGATTTGCAGATTCGTGGTCCTGGTGAGCTCTACGGCCGCAGTCAGTCGGGCATCACCGACCTGGGGATGGAGGCCTTAAAAAACCTCAAGATGGTTGAGGCGGCACGCACGGAAGCGCTCCGACTCGTCACCGAAGATACCCTTCTCAGTGCACACCCCATCCTCGCCCAGGCAGTTGCCGAGCGCAGTGCAAAGCTGCATTTTGAATAACAAAAAATACCCGAGATGTCTCGGGTATTTTTTTCCATATCGTCTTGAGTGTTAACTTCCCCCTTTTGGAAGACTCTCACACGCTTCTCCGTCTTTGTCTCCATCGAGTCGATTGGTGTCAGCACGGAGACCTCCCGCCTTGTCAAAAAACTGTTGGGCTTCGGCCTGCGTCCCAAAATCTTCACAGTTGTACTCATCGGTGTACTTGGCACCCGCTTGCCCCTCAGGTACCTCATTACCCATCTTGTCACGCATCGTGCGGGTAATAAAATTACCGTCTTTGTCCGCACCCAAGTTACCCTTTTCGTCTCGCACAATGGTCGCGTCTGACATTGATTCGCCATCCAACACTGCTCCAAGGTCAACGTCTTTGTTACCAATCTCAAGACCCAGTGCACCGAGTAAGAGTACAATCACCACCCCGAGAATCCCTTTACCTATTTTTCGTTTTTTTGACCCACTATAATCAGTGGCTTTGTCGAGTACGTCTTGTATTTTTTCATCCATAGTAGTTGGTGGCTAGATCGTAAAGTACAAGTACAGTGCTGCGATTAGTAAAAGCACAATGACCGTAATTCGTATCTTTTTGTTGCCGCGCATATTTTCCATATACGTACTATCGTACCCCCTCCCCTGCGTCCTGTACATATAGAGGTGTCCACAAACGTGTGCTTA
>JAKFXP010000062.1 GCA_021731325.1 Parcubacteria group bacterium | reverse complement strand
ATTGTAGCGCACTAATTGAAAAAGTCAATGATGTCTGGGGATAAGTAGCGAGTATGCGAGTACGATTGAGTATGAGGGACGAACACCGTATACGGGATTTGGGGAGGGGAGTCAGGGGAATGGCGCAAAGTGGTGAGGTATTCCATCCTATCCACAACATAAGTATTGCATAATCGTATCATTTTGATACGATTAGAATATCAATATGATACGTTTATGAATCCCATTCCCCAGCGACAGCAAAAAATTCTGAACATCTTCCTTAAGAGTGGAAAGGCGTCATCCTCCGGCGTGCGGACTGCACTCATGCAAACCGAAGACAATATCTCATTACCGACGGTGAAAAGAGAGCTTTCCTCCATGGTAAAAGAAGAGCTTATCGTACCTGAAGGTTCGGGACGCTCCGTGGCTTACCGTATTGGTGTCAAAGGGAGGGTTTTGTCCGATGTAAATACAGCACTCTATTGTGCCATGGAGCCTGACAAACGGCACGGATTACAGTCATATACTGTTGATCTTTTTTCTTCATTTCCACGCAATATCTTCACTGATCAGGAAATGAGTCGACTTGAGGACGCGACTGCAGTATACAAAAAAAATACCGAACATATTTCTTCCGTGATAGAAAAAAAGGAGTTTGAGCGTTTGGTTATTGAACTTGCATGGAAATCTTCGAAGATAGAAGGTAACACATACACATTGCTTGATACCGAAAAGCTCATCTTGGAGAATACAGAAGCGGTAGGTCATAGTAGGGCAGAGGCGCAGATGATACTAAATCACAAAGATGCTTTTCGGTATGTACGAGATCATCGAGATTCGTTCCACGCACTTACGAGAAAAAATATCGAAGACGTGCATGCACTATTAGTACGTGACCTTGGTATAGGTAGCGGAGTTCGTGCGGGATTAGTGGGCGTGATTGGCTCGCGCTATCGTCCGCCCGATAATCAGTATCAGCTCATCGAAGCTGTGGAGCTTTTATGCAAGGCAGTTTCGAGTGCGGCATCACCCTACGAAAAGGCGTTGCTCGCGCTTGCGGGTATTGGGTATGTGCAACCGTTTGAAGATGGTAATAAGCGTACGAGTAGATTGGTAGGAAATGCAATTCTCCTGGCGTATACACTCTCCCCACTTTCATATCGTAGTGTAGACGAGAACGACTACCGCGAGGCGATGCTCATATTTTATGAAATAAATTCAATAGTACCCCTCAAGAAAATATTCATAGAACAATACGTGTTTGCTACTGAAAACTACGCAGTGACCTGATCGTTGTGGAATTGGGCATGCCCTATATCGAGGCCTCGCGTGACATACTCACGCAGTCGCGTATGCGGGATGACGACGGAGTATGCGACGTGCGTATGGGTATGAGGGGCGGGCGTATACTCATACTAGATTCTCATACTTACCGTTATTTTGCAACGGATTTGGCGAGTAACAGTCACCTTATTTGTCCCCCCATTCCTCCTTTGAAATATTTGCCTGACGAAGCAATTCTCCAAGTAATGCACTGCCGATATCTCTGCTGTGTGGATTGGGAATACGCACCCGCAATGCATCACGCACCATAAATGAGTGCTTGCCACCGGCATATGGCCCATCAAAACCAAGTTTCTGAAACCGTTTAACCAATTCCTTTCGTGTAATTGGTTTAGGCATACTGCACAGAGGTGCCCGTGCCCACTATGTTTTTCAAGCCAGGAATATTCACACCTTGGCGTACTGACAAGAGCAACCACTCCTCTAATACTTCGTTAAGCTCTAATCGACAACCTTCGAGCGTTTTGCTGTTTGCCCATACGCCCCGTATAGATGGTATCTCTCCGAAGTAGGTTCCATCGTCGAGTATTTTGTAGTGCGCACTCGCCATTTTCTTTTGTAGATACTCAGTAAGCATGATTTCAGGGTACCACAAAATATATCAGATATCAAAGTGAAGTCTTCTCCAATCCCTACTGTGCAATAGGGGTGGGGACGAGTATACGGAGGGACGACGGAGTATGCGTATGAAGTATGTGTATGAGGGGCGAAATCCGTCGTAATCCTTGACATTTCCGTAATCAAAGGTAATCTACTGAATTAGGTCTACCGGTGCTTTAATCACTTGGTGGGTGTTAATACTTCAAATTACGAAGGAGTTCTTTATTTATGAATACGCAACATGCCCTACAACAGGATCCTCGAATACAAAAATTGATGTCCTGGGATGTTACAAAACCAAAACAGTACTTGATAAAAAAAGAAGGTTTTGCGCAAGAGCACGTAGATACTATTGAAACAGAATATAAAAAGTTTCTGGCGGCGACAGCTATCTTCTCTGATTCGTACATGCCCGTATGTCGCGACGTTGATTTGTTGTGGCACGCACATATCTTGTTTACCAAAGATTATAGACGTATGGAAAAAGAATGTGTCGGTGCAGCTATAGACCATATGCCTGCACTTACCGAAGAAGACAGTGCTCGATTAGTAGATGCATATGTTCAAAATACACTTCCTGCTCTCAAGAAGATTTTTGGGGAGGATTTAGATATGGAAATTTGGGCACCAGATGCGCAGGTGTGCAAGTGTTGTTCAACTAACGAAGATTGATCATATATAATCCCACCATATCAAGTATACGGTGGGATTTTTTACAACATGCGATACTATATCCTTATATACATATGACAGATTTAGAAAAAAAACTTTTTGATACCGACGCTACCTTTGATGTAGATTATTACGAGTACATGGCGCCACATCGCGACACCGCACAGGATACTAGCTTTATTTTTGATGCGCTCGATATCACAGCAATAGACACGGTGCTTGAAATAGGGACGGGTAACGGTCGTCTATTACGTGGGTTGCGAGAACGAGGAGTTACCAATCTGACAGGTATTGATTTTTCCCATGACGTGCTTGTGCAAGCACGTGCTGCACAGTACGCAGACAGTATCACCTACCTAGAGGGAGATTTTTTGCACCACCCGTTTGATGTGCAGTACGATAAGATAGTAAGTTTTTTTAGTAGCTTTGGATATATGGATGATGCGACGAATGCACGCATACTCGAAAAAGTCGCAACGTTACTTACTCCTTCAGGAAGATTTTTGCTCGATATACCTGGTGAAGGGTATGCGAACAATGTCCGTGCGGGCACTACTCGAATTGAGGAGGATCGTGATGGCGTTCACACTGTGTGGGATGCAACGCTACGAGAAGGTGGTATCTATTACGATTCTATGTGTACAGTGACTGATAGTAAAAAAGGGATACATAAAACATACCATTTTGTTATGAGACTATATCAGCATGCCGAAATGATAGAGTTGCTTGAGCGCGCCGGTCTTACGGTGGTACAAACATACGGGAGTTATGCGTTCCATCCCCTCACCGCAACCTCAAAGCGTGCTATATACATCGCACAAGGTACTGCGTAAGGGGCGGCGGGGTATGCGTATGAACGGCGAGGTATGAGTATCTAGTATGAGAATGAGGGATTCCGTATATCGTATATACGGGTAGGGGAGACGAGGTGTATAAAAAAACCCTTCTACATGTAGAAGGGTTTCGGAATTTGGTGGCCTGATGGCCAAATTGCCGTTGTGGCTCGTAAAAGAACTGACGTACGTATATATACTACTCCCATACAAATATATGTCAATAGGGAGGGGTGGGGATAACTACTAGCGAGTGTGTAGGGCGGCGAAGTATGAGTATATAGTATGAGAATGAGTGACGAATTGCGTATACGAACCCCGAATTCCGCATCCTACGACGTGCGTATACCGAGCACTCGGCAGAGGTCAGTGTATGCGTGATCAAACGTAATTGTCTGTGACCACTCCCACGCTTTACGCCTCAAGCGATCATAAAATTCGGGTACCGTGAGCAGGTTACGGATATTTGCTGCGAGTTCTTCGGGAGTGTTACGGGTGCACACCAGTCCGGTATTGCGGTGATTGACGCTATCACGCAGTCCATCCACGTTGTACACAACTGCAGGGGTACCCTGACTATTTGCTTCGGTAACAATGAGCCCCCACCCCTCTTTGACCGAGGTAACCACAATCGCATGTGCCCGCTGCATGATTTCAATCTTTTGTGTCCCCGATACACGTCCGAGTACCTGTATATCAGCACGGTAGGGTGATTGGGCAATATAGGCGAGCACTTTTTTTCCGTACGAACCACTCGTGTCACCCGCAAGGATGAGGTGTGCGTTCGGGAGAGTTGTTTTGGTACGTTCAAAGGCTTTGACGGCATCAAGTGTGCGCTTCATGGGACGCACTGCGCCAAGTGAAAGGAGGGTAGGTACCTCATATTTTTGTATCGTCGCAAGGTCGGATACGGGGGTGAGGGTAATACCTTCAGAAATAATACTGATACGGGTTACGTCAAACCCATACCGGACAAGGTCTTGTTTGGTAGATTCTGAAATAGTAATGACGTTGTCCTTACGCAAGAGCCAGAGGTAGAGTGGTTCGAGACAGTACCCAACCACTGAGACGGGGAAGGGTATCTGGTAAAACCAAATCTCGCGCGCCAGTTGGTGAAAAAACAGTATGCGCTTTTCTTGCACATACCACGGCGTAAAAAAGGGAATCGTGTTCACCTCATCAATGACCACATCCGCCCATCCTATGAGGTGTTGGGTGTAGTACCGGTACGCGTGCCAGTACACCGAAAATCGTCCACCCACTCGAACAATGCGGTACCCCTCACGGGTTTCTTCGGGAATGCTGCCCGAGTATCCGGCAACGAGTAACAGTACCTCGTGCCCATCGCGTGCGAGACGTTTTGCAAGCTCCTCTTTTACTACCTCCGCGCCACCGGCAAGCGGATGAGCGTTGTCTTTCCATGCCATCCAAAGGATTTTCATGAGAGGAAAGGTTAGGCGCTACGTGCGTAGTCGTCCTCGTAGCGAACAATGTCATCTTCACCCGTATAGCTACCTGACTGTACTTCGATAATCACCAAGGATTCCTTTTCTTTGTTGGCGAGTCGGTGGAGGTGTCCCTGGGGTATAAAACAGCTCTCATTTGCTTCGACGGTCATGATTTCTTCGAGGTGTCGGTCTTTTTCTGCTTTGATCTCAACCGACGCACGCCCCGATACCACCACCCAGTGCTCGCTCCGATGCTGGTGACTCTGGAGGCTGAGACGGTGTCCACTGTGGACAATAATTTTTTTAA
>JAKFXP010000060.1 GCA_021731325.1 Parcubacteria group bacterium | reverse complement strand
AAGATGTGCGGGCATTAGGAGCACTTAAAGGAGAGTACGAACATTCCAAAGGGCGTTCTCTTGATAAACGTGATCAGTTAGGGCTGTTGCAGTCAGATTTGACTGGTGAGCAACAAGCCTTGGTGGAATCACGTAATGAAAAAGATAAATTATTAAGTCACACAAAAAATAAAGAGTCAAATTACCAACAAATGCTTGCCGATAAGAAGGCAGCGCGAGAACAGTTTGAAAAAGAAATGGCGCAATATGAGTCGCAACTCAAGTTTATTCTCAATCCGGCAACAATTCCGACTACCGGTTCTGGCGCCTTACGGTGGCCTTTTGAAGCGAGTTACTTTATCGAACATTGCCCAACCCTACAGGGAGCGCTCGGCAATGCACAGTGTGTGACCCAGTACTTTGGAGATACTGCGTTTGCCCAATCGGGTGCATATAATGGGAAGGGGCACAATGGTGTAGACTTTGGAGTTCCTCAAGGTACCAAGATTGCCGCTGCGCTCGCTGGCACGGTAGCAGGTACCGGTAATACCGATGCCATTTCAGGATGCTACAGTTATGGTAAGTGGGTGTTGATAAAACATGGCAATGGTCTCTCGACCCTGTATGCACACCTTTCCTCGATCTCGGTGAGTGCAGGGCAATCAGTCACTACAGGCCAGTTGATAGGGTATAGCGGTAATACGGGGTACTCAACGGGTCCTCACCTCCACTTTACGGTGTATGCCTCAACAGGGGTATCTATTCAACGACTGGGAGATTTTACAGGACGACAGACCGGCTGTTCAGCGGCAGCAATACCGGTTGCCGGATATGGTGCCTATCTTAACCCGCTTAACTTCCTGTAATAATTCGACTAATGAGTATGGAACAAAAAAATATACAAATCACCACCAGTCCCGATGCAAAACCCTCGTACGCAAATAGTGTAAAAGTACACGTAACTGATGAAGAGGTCATACTACAATTTGCTATGATTCGCGCAGAGGAGGGAAGAGGAGTGCTGGTATCGGAGATAGTACTTTCTCCAAAACATGCGATACGTTTCCAGAAGGCTTTGGATGATACGTTAAAAAAACATTTCACGAGGCATCTGCCGGAATAAGATACTCTACCAAGATAGGTGGATTCCAGGGTATTGGTAATTCACATTTTTGTTTCGTTACGACCAACGGAAGTTACAAAACAAGAAGTACCCGCAGGACATTGCACATAGATAGGTGACACGGTATAGTCCTGTTTGGACATTCATTTACCCGAGGAGTATGAGCTATGCAATTACCAACAGAGATTCCAACCAGTGGGTTCTATTATCACTACAAACACGACCCCTGTAAGGCAATAAATAATTACGCATATGAAGTGGTAGGCATCGGCCTTCACACTGAAGATGATGTGTGGTATGTGAACTATCTACCACTGTATACAACGGCAGAGGTGTACAAAGTCTCACAAGCGCTTGGGGTAGTGTGTATGGACAATCGACCGCTTGAGATGTGGATGGATAAACATGTTATGAAGGATGGGGTAGATATTGGCCTACGCTTCATACCAATTAATGATCCCGATGTCATAGAAGCGCTCGTACGCATCAAGGAAAAACTCTATCCGGGTCGCCGGTGAAAGTATATTGGAATAAACGGCCTCTTGTACAGAGGCCGTGTTTGTATAAGGGTACGGAGGAGGGCAGTGCAGTTGATAAGTCGCCTTTACAGTATATACGACTTATTAGATACTAGGGGTCATATGGAACCCCGACGACGTGGCACAAGAGGAAAAACTATTCCATGGACTGATGAACAATTACGAGCGGGATTCGACTATTTTCACAGACTCCATGGAAAGTACCCAACAGCCTCTGAGATTGATGAGTTTGAGTATTTGCCAACCGCGCGCACGCTTCAGCGTAGCTTAGGAGGCCTTGTGGCAGTCCGTACGCGCTTAAGCTTGTCTGGTGATGCAGATCTTCGTACGGGCAAACACAGTATCAAACGAGCTCATACCATCAACGCTAGAGCTCACGAGATTGAGGAGCTGGTGTACGAGTACCTTGTTGAGCATTTCGGAAAGCCGTTTGTGCACCGAGAATATTTTTTTACTGACGACAAGAGGACGCGTGCCGATTTTTTTGTGCACGATGCTTCAGGAGGTTTTTGTACTGATGTATTTTACCCAAGTACATTCAAAAACTTTTTGGGCTGTGTGAATAGTAAGGAGCGTAAATACGCACAAAGTGAGCTGCGTCAATATCCAATATATTTTTTATACCTGAACGATGAGATATACAAAGAGCGTATAGTGCAGTGGCTCGCTCATAAGAAAAAAGCATTGCCCGAAAAAGTGCAGATAATCCATTGGAAGGACTACCGTACTATGTGCAGTACGCGCAAACGACTCACGCTAACCTAGCGTAGGTATTATATGTCGCCTAAGCTATCTGGGTAAAAGATATATTGTGCGACACTAGGCTATAAGGTACTAGAGTATGACTTCGAGTACCTCAGTACCTGTTTGTTTGAAGTACACACTACTACATCACCGTACCACACTCCGTATTGGTCTAACTCGTAACGCGCTCATCGCTTCGTAACAAAACTTTGTAACTCCCGTTGGTCGTACAAAACAATGTCGGCCTGCGGGCACTCCTTGTTTTCTAATTCGCTCATCGCTCATAAGAAAACAATGTCGCACCACGGGAGTACTTCTTGTTTTCTAACTCCTTACCGTCGTAACAAAACAATGTCGGCCTGCGGGCACTCCTTGTTTTCTAATTCGCTCATCGCTCATAAGAAAACAATGTCGCACAATAAAAATTTAATATTCGTTCCAAAAATGAACCATGGTTGCCACCACCGCAGTAAACGGGAGTACGAACACTCCGGTCATAATTTTTAGTGGTAGTGAAGTTTGTTTAGTCCACCACGGCCATACCGTATTCAACACGACGGCGAGAGGTACTACAATACTTCCCGTAGATACTTTAATAAAGGTATGAGCATCCATAGAGATATGCGGTAAGTATACCAGATACGAGTGTGAAGTACGGGTGTGTTTTATATGCTACTACCCCAGCAATACCGTGATGCACTCCAAGGCTGGGTTCCCTGTGCATTGTAGAGAGATCGTGCGTATGCCATGTTACCTTCCAAGGTATACAGATCTAAACCGAGTCGCTTGGCTTCAGTGCCATGATACCCTTCATTAATTTGCATGACCCCAAGATCTTTTGGATTCATCCATCCTCGGAAAATATCTCCGGTTGTTGGGTTAAATTGCTCAAATCCAGACTCGCAGCGTGCCACCTGTATCATAATAGGAATATCAGCAAAATATTCCCGTATGCGTTGTTCTACGTGTGTATTAGAACCGGATACGGTTTCGGTGCGGGCAGCGAGGTGTGTTGTTCGAGATGGTGTTTCGTAGGCTAATGCTGTCCGAACCGTGACGTCAGTATTAAGTTCGATTGCGACTGGGGGCACACTTACTAAGTGTGCGGCAGCAGCAACCGTGTATGCAATAATAGTACCTAAAATAAGCCAAATTCTAATAGTAAAGACACAAAGTACCCGTTTGCACGCGTGCCATACACGCTCTCGAATAGTACGTACTGAGGCCACTCCCAGAGCCCACCCAACAACAAAAAAGCTGCAGGTGGTCTGCAGGGGGCATGTGTCAATATACCATAGTTTCTATTGACACGCAAGTGTATTATGTGTTCTTATTTACTCTGTACGTACAGTTCGCACGATACGTTGTAATATATGCTTATTTTTCATGTTGCCTGACGTAGGTCATGGCACCATAGAGTCCTCCGAGGTCTTTCAGTGTAGCTAGCTTAAGCGTTGGTGGGGTAGGAAAAATAGTAAGCAGGTGTTGTAAGTGGTAGATGACTCGGTCAATAGGAATGGCGGGATTCCCTACCATCATAGACCCTCCAAGGACAATCGTATTGGGAGACCAGAGTACGGCAACATTGTTCAGTAAGTGGGCGAGAATGCGTGACAGGTCTTCCCAGACAGCGGGGTCGGTAATCTCATACGCTTTTTTATGAAATCGCTCTGCTACCGATGTACCGGACAATAACTCCTCTGCCTCACCGTTTTTTTCTTGTGGAAAGAGAGTATGATCTATATCCAAGATTTGATGCCCCGGCTCAAATCCAACACTTGACCGGTCAATAATGCCGTCAATGATGCGCACTCCTCCCACGCCGGTGGATACGGTAATGTAGGCCATAATGGCATCTCCCTCCCCTGCACCATAATGTGCTTCACCAAGCCCCACGATAGCCGAATCATTTTCGATGTATACGGACGACGTGCCGAGTGCAGTTTGTATGGCGGTCGTGAGGGGTTTGCCCACCCAATCAGGTAAGTGGGGGGAGCGAACGAGTACACTCTTGTCGGATGATACCGGGCCTGCAACACCACCCCCAACAGCACGAAAGACGTGTCCTGCCGAGAGAGTGTGTAGTGCATCCGTGATGGTGTGTATACCGATATCAAAGTCGGTGGGGGTGTCGAATTTTTTTATTTCTCCTAATGTCTGTCCATCGGTACTTACCGCGACGCGCGTTTTTGTGCCCCCAATGTCAAAGTAACCGTACATGTAAGCTAGGAGTGATTAGGCGGTAGGTGTTGCAATCGGATCCCCTTCCGCGCCGTCCAGCTGGCGAATATATTCATAGGCTTCTTCGGCACTATCAACAACATGGAACAGACGTAAATCTTCTTCACGAATAGCATGATAGCCTTCGAGTACGGTAGTTCGAACCCATTGCATGAGTGGTTCCCAAAACCCTTTTCCGACGAGTACGATGGGTACCGGAGTAATCTTACCTGTTTGCACCAAGGTAATGATTTCAAAAAATTCATCAAGGGTGCCAAAGCCACCGGGAAAATAAATATATACCTCACTCGCAAAAGATAACATGACCTTACGAGGAAAGAAGAAGGTAAATGTTTCTGAATCAGTAACATAACTGTTCAAACGTTGCTCATGGGGAAGTTTGATATTAAGTCCTACCGAGTCCCCTCCCGCTTCATAGGCACCTTTATTTGCAGCACCCATAATACCCCCTCCCCCACCGGTAATAATCGCAAAGCCGTATTTTGAGAGCAGGTAGCCAAGCTTCTGCGCTTCTTGATACCACTTGTCGTCAGGAAGTGAACGTGCAGAACCAAAGACAGTTGCAGCGAGACGGTATTTGCGCAGAAGTTCAAAACCAGTCACAAATTCCGCCATGATACGGAAGATGCGCCAACTGGTTACCGACACCT
>JAKFXP010000028.1 GCA_021731325.1 Parcubacteria group bacterium | reverse complement strand
GGGTTGCGGGAGATACGAGAGGGATGGGCGACACTTCATCTGTATGCAATGGACGACTGCGTGACGACTGCCGCAGGTAGGTGAGGAGATTCAGGGTCAGAGCACCAAAGGTCGTAAAGAACAATATGAGTCGAACAAAGAAACCAATTTGTGCAAGAAAACCAAGTAAGAAGAGGCTGATGGCACCGAGCATCGTCCAATCCCAAGAAACCGTGTTTTGTTTTTTGAGCCATCGGGCGAGCACCATACCCGTTACCACCGGCATCATCGCAATAGCGACCAACACCAGAGCCCCGTACATACAAAGGAGAACAAGACCAGGGAGCGCACCGAGTATCGTGAGGAGAAGCACCAGTCCAAGCATTGGCCATGCCGCAAAAAGTACGAGCCCTTTTAGCGCGAGGAGACCACTACCTTCGAGAGTATCGGTGGCAGTGCGAAATGAAAACGAAGAAAACAAACATACGAGAATAAGTGCAGCAATAATCGACATGAGTACTTTCAATACCGATGATCCCACGGACATGCGATTTGCTCTACTCGTATGTTCTTGTGTTAATTCAAAGGACGTCTCACCGTCTATCGTGACCGAGTCGGGAACAAACGCTGCACGAGGGGCACTGTAGAACAACGCTCCTTGCAAGTGTGCTTTTTCGATAATTGAAACTGACTCACGTGCGGTTATGTTGGTGTCGTGACCTACCGTACCCGTTATTTCGATGGTATTTACATGCGCCTCCACATTGCCCAGCACTTCCCCTTCGAGTACCAAATGTTGTCCGTAGACCAGCAAATCACCCTTTATAACGGTGCCCCGTTTGATAATGACGGTGCCTCCGATAGCCATTAAGTCTTCTCCAAAGGTGCTTGACGCCACCGTGAGTACGCCCCCACCGATACGCGCATCCCCTGTCACTGCAGCACCCTCCATAGTCACCTTGCCACCGAGCGCAAAGACATCTCCTCCCACGTTACCTGGAATATCAATAATCGAGCCTAACGCAAAGAGGTCATCGGTACTAGTGCCCTTGAGACTAAATGTCTCGCCGAGGTAATAGAGGTCACCTTCCAGAGTCGTATCCGCAGCCACTTCATAGACCTCCCCACCACGCACCACCATTGCCTCTGTAATCGAGGCATGCGTGGCGAATATGCCGGTTGTGATACATACCAGCGCAAAAAAAGAAATACGGCGGTGTGGGAAGGAATGTGAGATCATGATAGAAGGTTATTGGAATATGTATTACTCCCCTGTGTAGGTACCGTTACGCGCGGACACGGTATCGGTAAGACTTTTGATAAAGACCGCTTGCGCTGACTCGCCTGCTGCATCATCTCCCTTCCAGGCTTGCAGTACCGGCTCTTCGAGTGCACGTGAGTAACTGAAGGTGATAGGCCAGACCTGGGTACCCAACTGTGCAATCGCGTTGAGGTTTTGTGTTGCCTGCTCGGGTGTTTGACCACCAGACAAGAAGACGATACCTGCAACCTCGGCTGGTACTGCCTGGGTAAGTGCTGCAACGGTTGCTGCGGCGATGTCGGCGGGCACTAGTGCGGTACCCGACTCTTTGCCCGGAAGCGCCATGCTCGTCTTGAGGATGAGGGCACGTAGGTCAACCTGGTAGGCTTTGAGTGTATCAAAGAGAATGGTGAGGGTGCGGGTAATGACCTCACGAGACTGCTCAAGCGTATGGGTACCATCAAAGAGTACCTCAGGCTCCACCATCGGTACCATGCCACGCGCCTGTACCGCGACCGCATACTGCGCAAGGACGTGTGCATTGGCGACGAGTGAGGCCTCTGTGGGGAGCGTATCGGTGATACGGATCACCGAGCGCCACTTGGTAAAACGTGCACCGAGCTCGTAGTATTCTGCAAGACGTGCATCAAGCGTATCGAGTCCACGACTCACCTCTTCGAGTGAACCCGTATAGAGGGGTACGAGCCCCAGGTCAACTTTGATACCGGGAATGACTCCGGCATCCGCAAGGAGCTTGGTAAATGGTATGCCCGTGCTCGCATTCTGGCGAATCGTCTCATCATAGAGAATAACCCCCGAAAGATGCGTACCAAGATTGGGAGTCGTAAACAGGAGATCACGAAACCGATGACCATTTTCGGGAGTTTCGGCAACACTGATAGAAGCGAGCCGTTTACGCATCGTTGTGGCGCTTTCGTCTGCTGCCAATATGCCCTTATGGGGTGCTACGAGTGCCTGGGCTATGTCTTGGGGTGTTGGTACCATATATATTGTATCGTACTAATATACCCCCGAGTATAGCAAAAAATGGGGATATGAGCCACTAAACACTTGTGGTATGCTCGTACCATGGCAGTATTGGCACACAATAGAAAAGCAACGTTTGACTTTGAGATACTCGAAAAGTTCGAGGCGGGTATTGAGCTTCAGGGTCACGAGGTAAAAAGTGTACGCAATGGACGTGCAAAACTTGAGGGTGCCCATGTGGTGGTACGTGGGGGTGAAGCGTACCTCGTCGGCGCATCTATTGCTCCCTATCAACCAAAAAATGTTGATAAAGGGTACGAGGCCGAACGACCCCGTCGCTTACTCTTGTCTCGCAAAGAACTCAACAAACTCATGGGATTTGAAGCAACGAAAGGTTTGACACTTATCGCACTTTCGTTGTATAATAAAGGGAGATATATCAAGCTTGAATTGGCATCCGTGCGCGGTAAAAAGCAGTACGATAAGCGCGAAGATATTAAAAAGCGCGAAACTGATCGAGAGATGGGGCGTGTGATGAAGGAGAGGAATTATTGATTCGTGTGCCAGTATGAGTATCTAGTATGAGTATGCGTGATACGAAGATACGAGAATTTAGCGATCTTGATGCGTGGAAGAAGGCACATGAAGTTGTTCTATTCATCTACCGCATTACCAAAACGTTCCCGAGAGATGAACTCTTTGGACTGACCAATCAAATGAGGCGAGCTGCAATCTCTGCCGAATCAAACATCGCGGAGGGATTTGGAAGAAACACAGCGAAAGACAAGCAACACTTCTTTGCAATATCGAAAGGTTCCCTACTTGAGCTTCAGAGTCAATCAATTACTGCGCGTGATCTTGAGTACCTGCCCCGGGATGAGTGGGCACAGTTACGCATGATACTACTTGATGCAACTCGACTCTGTGCTGGTCTCGTGCGTAGCGCACAAGACCATACGTAACTAACCGTCTCTCTCGTCCGTTCGCCATACTCATGCTCATACTATATACTCATACTGTCATCCGCGTTTTGTGCTCGATGCTCGAGCTCAAAACGGGGATGACTGGCTTCGACAGCTAGACGTTCTTTGAGATGTGCAGGCCGAAGCCCCGGACTTCGTAAAAAACGGGAAACCAATACGTGCAAAGAAAACTGCACGGGCAGTCGCTTCACCGATTCAATTGAGTCCGTTTGGTGGCATGCTCGCATTCGCCTAACCTAGGTTGGCCGAGTGCCGTCGTGTACGTTTGACGCCGATACAGCGTCCGCGGCGTAATATTATTCGGCTCTGAGGTGCGGCGGTTAGTATCACCACCCACATCGAGACCAAGTATGCTAGGAAGGATAGATTTTGTCCGTTTCGCCCTACCCTTCCGAACCCTTAAAACGGTCTACGCCTGTAGATCATCCAAAGAATTCTTGTTGCACTCGGGTTCGATTCCCGACATCTCCACAGAACGCAACCCGCCCCCAAAGGGCGGTTGTTGCGTTCTGTGGAGATGTAGCACAGTGCCTGCGCACTGTGCGTCGGGAATCGAAAAGCGGAGCGATGTTCTGCTCGCAATTCCGAGAGAGCAGAGCCGCGAGCCGGGGTCGAGAGTGCTTAGCGAACGCAACAAGCGCAGCTTGTGAGTACGCTTAGCAACTCGTGACCGATACCCGACATACGGTATCGAAAGCCGGGAGCGCACGACATGGATTACAACACAAGCTTTGAAGTTAAACGGTACTAATCCCCATTTCCCCAGTGAAAAAACAGTGAAAACTGTAAAAGCAGCGAGAAATGCAGCGAGCAGCTATATGTTAAGACCTTCTACACTTTTAAGGTCTTTGACATCAAAAATAAGTTCCTTGACCTCGCTTTCTTTCGAACAAAAACAATAGCGAGTTTTTTATATTTTTTATACAAGCCGTCTTCAACTTCTTTCTTAAGTAACATAAAGTCCTCAGCTGGGATATCCTCAAGAACGATACAAATATTTTTCCCTTCTTCCAATCTGTGTTTGTGTTGAGATATCTTTCCATCTATGTCAGATTTCGCTTTCGCCACATAATCAACTTTTTTATGACCCTCTCTTTTTGGTAGAGGCAAATCGAACGCCAGAGCACTAGCCCTATACTTCCCCTCAACATCAAATTTATCTGGGTTACTTATATCTTCCCAGCGTTGTTTGAGCGCACTCTGGGGTATCATGGTGCGGAATACTGTTTCATTGTAATCTCCACGCAGTGCCAGAGCTACATCCTCAGTAATTTCTTCAAAATACAAGATATCTAACTCTCCAAAGAATAAATCGTGATGGGTGTTTCCTTCCTTGTACAAGGCTTCCATATTGTTAAAAATTGACTTAATTTTTAACTTAATCATTTTCAGATTATCTTCTGTGATTTCAATATGTGACTTAAAACAAATAACATACCCTTTGGGTAAGGTTTGCAATTTCTTCATAAAATAACCAAATAAATTCCTTCTACTCTCCTCCGAGGGCTTAGGTGGATTATAGGTTTTGCACTCAAAGAAGACCTCGCCTAGACTTTGGTGTTCTGAAATATAAATATCAACTTCGCCTGTATCAGTTTTATAGCTAGGTAAAGCGTTATGACCTCTAGCTCTTAAAAAAGCTGCGAACTCTAGCTCCAAACGCGCAGCTTTATATAAATCAGATTTTCTAAGTCGTGACATGTATTCAGAAATTGCTGGGCAGTCTTTAAACATAGTCAAAGCTTCGGCAAGATGTATGAGCGAGCAAACCTGACCTATAAACGGACTTTCAAGCTGTATTAGGATTGGGTGTTTTAAATAATTTCTCGTGACTATATCTTGTGCCATTTTTGTAGAACGAGTATTTTCTCTATCTAAAAATTCCTGTGTCATGGCAGCACTCACTAGGGCACGAGAATTAGCTACATCATCTTGAGTGACACCTGCAGCGTCCCATTCAGCTTTATAAATATGGTCAAAACTCATCTTAAAGCCAGTTTTGTTTTAGATTAACGTGCAGCTCCATACTTTGTGACACTTCACACGGGTCTGCGACAAGATACTCCCCGTTAAAACCTGAAAACGTTGTATAAGTCTTATACTCGCTGATGCACTTACTAC
>JAKFXP010000111.1 GCA_021731325.1 Parcubacteria group bacterium | reverse complement strand
CCACCCATGTATGAAGAAATTTCCCTGAAACGGAATACTCCAGGGCATGTACACGTGCCCAAAAGAAGAGAAATGCTTCTCTTCTTTTGCCTGTGCCCGGTACAAACCCGAGGGCGTCTCCCACCACGAACCTTCCTTTCCTTTACTCTTAATTGGCACCGTGAGTGCTGCAACCCCATCTTTGTAGACCGTAATCATCATCGACGTTAAATTTGCTTCCACAAAACTTGCTCGCTCTGTGATAAAACCATCTCGTACCGTATGAAAAAAATCACTATTCGAGAGTTCAGGCCACGTGCCGTATTGCAACGCAACCTCGTCTCCCGTACCCGAATCAACCGAGAGGGTATAGTCATACACAATGTCACGAGCAAAGAGCGTGCCGCCAATTGCCCCCATAACGATTGCGCATATGCCGATACCGATGGCGAGCAGCACACTGACCTGACTCTGAAATAATTTCTGCATAGTACTCTTAATAGGTTGGTGCCTCTTCTGGTACCTCCGCCACATAGTTTGCATATCGAGCAAGTGCAAAAAGGAGTGACGAAAGTCGATTGAGGTACGCCAAGGTGTGAGGGGTGATTGGACGGATACCTCCCTCGTGCACCGCAACCACCCGTCGCTCTGTTTTACGCGCAAGCGTACGAGCAACATCAAACAGTGCGGAAAGATAGGTGCCTCCGGCAATCGAAAAACTGTGTAAGGGCGGTATAATCCCCTCTATCGTATCGGTAATTGTTTCAAGACCGATCACTTTTTTTTTGTCGATACGCTTATCAGCTCCTGCAACCTCAGCCTGAATGATAAAGAGTGCCTCTTGTACGTCATGTACAATCGACTCTAGAGTTCGTTTTTTAGTACCAACCATCAACCCCTTAGAAGTATCAGCATGGACACGAGCCCGACACAGGCCGAGATATGAATTGAGTTCATCGAGGGTACCCAGTGCTTCGGGCAGCGGCGAGGCTTTTGAAAATCGCTCCTCACATCCAAATACCTTAGTGGTGCCCTGATCTCCTTTACGGGTGTATAACATAGTACGCCCAGTATAACGCACCTCGTGCTATCAAAATAGTCGGGGATAAAAAAGGCCGGAGTGTGGCTCCGACCTTCAAAATTCCCTATCCAAGGGATATACTACCCTGTATTAATTATGCGGCGATTCCAGCCGCTATGGCTTCTTGTGCAACATGGGTGTCGAGCCCAATACCTCGATTGATGAGCGATTCGCGAATACCTGCGCATACCGCACAGTATTCGGTTTCGATACCGGCCAACAACCGTTGCGTAACAAAGTTACCGCATTCCTCGGTACGACACTCCCCATCCCAATCTTCGGACACCAGGTTCGCCAACACTTCTTCAAGTTTTGGTATCCGCTCATGTTTCAAACGATTGAGCTGTAGGTGAAGCGTACGTCGCTCATTGAGCTGTGCCGCATTCTCTTCCCGTTCAGGAAAAAATGGCTGCATAGTATCCAATTCGGCTTGTATACTCACCACTTGTTGTTTGACAAGTTGGAGTGCAATCGCGTACTTTTTTTGCAACTCATTCCGAAGTGCGGCCGTAAACCCTTGCGCTGCACATGACACTTTTTTTTGCTTCCTAATATGTGATGACATTTCTGTCCCCCTCTAAATGGTTGAAAGATCACGTCCGTGAACCAATTCACAGACTGGGGTATTGTATCACGAATTATGCATAGAGTCAAACGATCGCGGCATCCATGTAGTGTGTTGGATATGTACCGGTAGTCGTGATGTACCTATGCACGCATCGCTTCACAAAAAACCGACAAAGAAACATTCTTTGTCGGTGTTAGGTATGCGATTACAACATTAATTCGTGACACGCCATATCGTGCGCAATCGCCGGATTACGTATGGTATTGACCGGAATATGTGGAGGATGGAACCATTGCACGGATGGATTACGGCCGCGTCGTTTACGCCACAGACCGTGGGCAAACACATACCATGCTGAGTTGGTGCCATACTCGGTAGCAATTGATCGCAATACCGATCGGGTGATTCGTTGATCTATCATCTACAACCTCGTAAAAAGAACAAAAAGGTACGCTACACCATGTAGTGTACTGCGATGCTTTATACCATATATGCTATCCCCTGAGCAAGAATTTGTGTATTGTGTGGTATAGGTAAAAAAACCGAAATGCAAGAATGCATTCCGGTTTTGTGTGACTCCTAGGTATGTTTGCGTGCCTCCCGCTCAGCGAGCTGTTTGGCAGCATCTCGATACTTTTTTGATTTGCGCCCTTTGTGTACCTGTTTGTTCGCCAGATTCCAGAGGCGCGGTGCTCCATTCCCTTCTCGCACATACACGCGATAGGTAGTGCAGTGCGTGGTCGAGCGAGCAAGTTTGGTGACAAATTGGTGAGACACATCGTACACCCGCTTTTCGATACCCTGCACCACAATGGTGGTTTCGGCAACACTCGCCTGACCGAGGGCTGCGAGTGCAGCGGCGAGTGCTTCGTTGGTAAGGTCGGTGATTGGTTCAATGTACCAATAGGTTGTTTTTTGTGCCATGCGGCACCTCCTGTCGTAGTGGTTAGTGGTAGTACAACATCTATACGCGAGTGTACTGGTACACGAACACACATGCAAGCGTTAGGATTCGTACAGACGGTGCTCTATATTATTGAGTATCCCACTGCATACGCGTAGGATCTTGATAAAACCTCAAAATACGATCTCTCTGTAAAGGAGCCATGTTGTTAGGCAACGCTCCCGCATCAAAAAAACGAACTACACGTACTTCAGCACTCAATGTAGGCACACCTTCCTGTATTGAACCTATAAATTGAAAGACTAGATCATCTTGCGTTGGTTTATAATAAACACCGACAAGCATATCTAGCTTCACTACCACCCCAATCTCCTCATATACCTCACGTACCGCAGTGTCCCAAGGAGACTCACCAGCCTCAAGTCTACCTCCTGGTAAATTCCACATATCTTTGTCTGCACGCAAGCAAAGTAAGACATGATTCTGTTCGTTGCGAATGATAGAAAAAGCTCCAATGGTCATAAAAATAAGATAGCACCTTTACGGTAAAGGTGCTATGCGCGTCTGCAGCAGACACAAATTATGATAGATTTTTTGACAGGAGTATTATTCTTGCATTCGCCTCGGCGCGTTCCAGATTATCAAACGCCTCTCCGAGCGATCTACCGAATACAAAAATACCATGTTGATAGTGAGTAACTGCCAGACCGTGCGTTCTCATTTCGTCATTGCGCGGCTTAAGTCTTCGAACTACTTCGTCTCCAACCTTATCCATAACATAGAACACATCAGGCCTATCATGTAGTCCCGAAGGCACACTAAGCACTTGCACCGAATCTAGTTTCATCTCTGCTTTAAGAGCACGGTCATCGATAATAATGCAAGGTACATCACCCATCGTTAATGCTTGTAGTGTGTATGGGGGAATATCCCTACCAGAACAAGCGAATACTTGAGTATACGGTGCGTGACAGTGTATACATGCATGCGCAAGAGGATTCTCTTTGTAGTATTTTGTATGAATAACTACATTTACCGGTGCTTTCCGAAACGATTGATTTGGTGCGTCTTCTACAAGCTCACATTCTTCATCAATGATTAGAAGATCATTACTGGTGATATGGCATTTTTTAAACCCTGTACCAGATTGATCTACCAAAATCCTTCCCTTCGAGAGCCGTACACTTATTGATACTCCTGTGGTATTTGCGTGACCTCTATCCCAGAGGTACCTTAGCGTCTCAACCATTTCTCTTCGTGCCTCTAATTCTATATTCACAACCACTTCCTAATAAAAGTACAAATAAAACTATGGTTAGGTAACCATAAAAATTTCTATTATGTAATATTTTGTGCCATGCGGCACCTCCTGTCGTAGTGGTTGGTAGTAGTACAACATCTATACGCGAGTGTACCGGTACGCGAACACACATGCAAGCGTTAGGATTCGTACAGACGGTGCTCTTGTATATATGGTACGAGATCAGGAATCACCCCTCCCTCGCCGAGAGATGACATGCGCACTTGTGAGGAGGTAAGTGTGGGGTGTGGGGTGGTAAGGAGTGTGTACCGCACCGGCACTCCACATACCACCTCAAGGTGGTGGAGTACCTGCTCTACATCGGTCACCGCATCGGCGGCACGCATACCAATGGCAAACGAAACGGCGCGCACCAACCGCTCACACTCCTCCCAGTACGGAAGTGAGCGTGCCACATCAGAACCCATGAGGAATACCATATCAGCACCACGGCTCATACGCTCAAGCATTGGCAGTGTTTCGTGCACGGTAAACTGTTCTGAACTGAGTGCCGCTACTCGCACACCTGGTACGCGAGCGGCGGCAATCGTAAGCATTGCACTACGGTGCGTCAGACTCGTCACCCGCTCTTTTCCCCGTGGACGAGGTTCGGGAAGGAGCACGATCTCGTCGAGCGAAAGGGTCCGCACCGCCTCTTGTGCAAGTGCAATATGCCCCTGATGTACGGGATCAAAGGTGCCTGGGTAGATACCAATACGGCGTTTGTGCATGAGTACGAGTGTACCGTATTTCTCCTTATTTGATAATGTGTTGAGCTGAACTTGCTTGTATAAACACACGGGAGTACAGTGTTAGTATGAAAGTAGACATAGAACAAATCATTGTCGACCATAAAATCAAAGAGGTGTTGTATGCGCTAGATGAAATTCAAAAAGGAGGTGATAAGAAAATAATACTCGATAGAATGCGGAGTTTACTCGATATACAAAAAGAGGAAGACAGTCCAACTCCACATGAAGTTATCCGCTTTCTGTTAGAAGATTACGCTGCAGAAACACTAGATATATACGCGCTAAAGAATAAAATATTTGAAACACTAGACGAGTATGGCATGTTAAAAAGAGTGGTGTAACACCACTCTTTTATGTTAAAAACTACTTATAGCTTTCATTTCCTTTTTCTGTTGCATTCGCTCCTTTATATATTTCTGTATATTGAGTACCATCAGAAGAGCCTTTTGCTACTTCATGCGAATGTTTTGATTGTCCACTTTCACGAACCATGCGTTCCGTGCGAAAGCTCCCATCATCGTCATCAATACCAGTTTTAAACGATGCTTTGTCACTTGAATCACCTGTAAACCATTTACCCCAACTCATTTCGCACCTCCTTTGGCACTATATTTAAAAAACACACAGAAAGAACACAATGTTCAGTCTACAAAGGATAATGCTCGATTACACACCACATGTCAACGGTACGATTTTCACCACTCCACGACTTCAAACACACCCCGAGCACATACTACCCCATTCACCTGTACCTCGAGCTCGTGGCGACCAGGGTACAGTGT
>JAKFXP010000050.1 GCA_021731325.1 Parcubacteria group bacterium | reverse complement strand
ACTCTACCTGGCTCGTGGTTTTAAGACACCAAGCAGCCTCATGAGATGGGTTACGGGAGTCATTTGTGTACAGCGGAAGATCAAATGCAATGGGTTTCGCCAACCAAATTAGTGTGACTATTCCAAGCAGTTTGCTCGCTCGCTCGCGCATATGAAAAATCCCCCAGTAGGGGGACTTTTCATATGCGCGAGCGAAGGGACTTGAACCCTCAACCTCTGCCGTGACAGGGCAGCGCTCTAACCAGTTGAGCTACGCCCGCAACAGGAATAGAGTACCGCACTTTGCGATATATTTCAACCAAGTACAAATTCTGCAACGTTCCTTAGCTCACGGAAGGACTTGACGCAGGTCACTAACTCGCTTTGCTCATAAGTGCCTCCTGTCCAGCCTCGCCTGTTCCTCGCTGCACTGCGGAACATGACTCCGGCTTGCAAATTCTTACAGAATCTGTCCACTCATTGGGTCTTTTGTTTCGCAGACTCACAAAAGCCCTCAATGAATCTTGCGAAATGCTCCCAGCATTTCTCACCTTACGTACGATGCATTAGCATCGTACTCCACCATTCCTCCCTTATTCCGGTGCTGGCGGAAGGACTTGCACCTTCGACCTTGGGTTTATGAGTCCCATGCTCTAACTACCTGAGCTACGCCAGCATTTCGTACACGTCAGGGTAGCACAAATATCACCTCTGTTCAACGTATTTTACCCGTACTTTATTTTTCAAGGGGCACAAATGGTACCACTGTGGGAAGTTCGGCTGCAAGGGAGTCTGTCTCGTTACCCACTGATTTCGAGGGTATATCGGTATGCTCATGTGCTTCAACGAGCTTGGTGTACACAATAGCTCCATATACAACTGACATAGGGATAGTGGCAATCAAACCAATACCGAGCGGAATCACACTCACAATCACTAACAGCACCAATACTAGGTACAACATACCAAGCTGCCACTTTTTTCCATCAGTAATCTGAGCACTAAATCGCATAGATGCCATAACATCGAGGTCGCGATCAACTATCCCATATCCATAATATGAGAATTTTATCGCCCACATAATACCGGGAATAATGAAAAGTATGAGACCTCCCACCACGACACCCACATAGAGAATCGAGGCACCAAAAAAGCGGAGTGCTTTTGCTCCTTCCGAGAATAACTGCTCGATGTGAGGACTTTTTCCTCGCACAATATCGAGCGAAATACGATACAAGCCAAGTTGCATAACAAGACCCACCACAAGACTCACCACACCGAGCAACAACTCAATTGGTACCGGTTCATTGGAGGTGCGCTTACTCGCAACATCAAAGAGGGTATTTACCACGAACGTAATCCCAATAGCAGCCCACAAGACCCCCCAATGATCGAGGAAAGCGCGCCATGCAAGGTGGATTATTTCTTTTGTAGAAAATGAGGTCATACCATGGGTCTATTTAGAGTGCTTCAAATGCCGCTTTGAGCATTGGATTTCGCTTTGCTTTACTTGCTTCAGGAAAATATCCCGTACCCAGGTTCCATACCAATGCCCCACCAAGTCCTTCCGCTTTTACATAGTTCATTTTTTCTATCACCGACCGTTCGTTTTCATACGAAATAAATCCACACTTCATATCTCCTCGCGCCTTGGAGAAGGTAAGATACGGTACTTTTGCAGCATCATCCCACCGTTCCGCTTTTTTGGTGTAATAATCATCAAACATGGTGCGCATACTCATGGTCTTTACCTGATCCGCGCGATACTTGGGAGGGAGTGTCTTATCAGGCATTTTTGCTTTGTACCCCCAGCACGTAGCGTAGGTACCCAGACCTATTCCCAACTGCTCCTTCGGCACTCCTGCTTTGAGGTACGCCTCAACCGACGATTCTACGGAGCTAGGGGTGTTGGTGTTCTCACCCTCAAGCGCACTGCCATGCCACACACGCCACCCGTCCCAGGGACCTGCCATCGAATAACTCATGACAAAGAGGCGATCGGTATGTTTTGCAAGGTCTTTGTAGAGATTTAGATTTTTGGTAGGAGCAATCGTACTTGATACCCAATTAACCGGAATGGTAATAAGCATGTCCGGACGTGCGGCGCGCAAATCTTTTACCAACGCACGTACTCCCGGTTCATCGTTTTTACGAATTGGCTCCCAGTCAATGTCTATACCCTCATACCCAAGTTCATCAAGCGTCGTGACAATATTTTGCACAAATGCCGCTCTATTCTTGTCACTGGTCGCGCTCTTCAAATTATCTTCTTCGTTAGGCCCCGCAAGCCAAATCAGGGGGTGTACTCCTTTTGCTTTTGCTCGCTTTGCAACATCTTTCGCCATTTCAAGACCTTCACCATTTTGGCGATTAAAATGTTGATTGAGTGTACCATCGGGATTGACTCCTACCGAACCAACTACGATATGCGTCATGAGACTGTAGTCAACATCTTTTGGCTTGAGGTACGAATGCTGATATCCTACATAGTACGCCATGAGCCAGCGTCCCGTATTCGCCGCACCCTGTTTTGCTTTTTGGGCATCGATAGTCGCTTGTTCTTTTGCTCCTACAAGCATCGCCGCTTCCACCGATGCGGCTTGTGTAAAAATGAACATGATGACCAGAATGCTTGTGTAGAATTTTTTGTATTTCATAGTGTATATAGTATACCAGACGTCCCTCGTATACGACTCTTTCATAAGACCCATATATTGATTTGGTTGCATGGGGGCGGTCGTCCGTGGTATGGTACAGGTTGGCCGACATTGCGGGGTGGAGGAGTAGTACCTCGGGAGGCTCATAACCTCCAGGCACTGGTGCAATTCCAGTCCCCGCAACAAGTTACTGAAAAGCACCCCTTCTGGGGTGCTTTTCAGTAACTTGTTGCGGGGACGAAAGGTGCCTGCGCACCTTTCGTCTGGAATTGCAGGCCGGAGCCATGTCGCACCTCGCTTTCCTACGAGGTGCGGCGGGCGAGGCGTGGTCAAGAGCACTTAGGCTTTTCAAGCCCACAGGGCGCAGAAAAGACTTAGTGACTCGGGACCGATTCCAGTCCCTATATACTCAACAATCGCATACCCCCATCTTCTACCCATAAAGCCTGATTATCATGAAGGAAAAATAAGGCAGTATTGTCAGCAGGTAATTGTGTGACCGCTTTCGTCCACTCTTTTCCGAAATCCGGATTATTTGCATGAGGTAAGATCGTAAAGTCGATAATACCTAACCCATTGTGTCCAGGCACTTTGGCAACCTGTTCGGCTTCTTCCGAATCATACGATACTGGCCGAAGATTGTTTGACACAATAACTGAACCTGCACTTGTGCCTGAATATACAACTATATCGTCCCGAATCGCCTGAATAATACTCTCATCTAATTTTTGTTCACGTAAAAGTGCCATGATGTAATACACACTGCCACCACACACGTGCAGTACATCACTTTCGCGCAGCATCCGCTCAAAGACTTGTGGGGTTATATTTCGTACATCGACTTCATGTATGTTGAACCCAAGTTTCTTAAATACCTGTCTATCTAACTCGACCCACCAATGCTCCCTATCATACGGGTCAGATGCATTCGCAACGAACAAAACTTCCGTACCAACATTTGGCACCAGTCCCTTAAGAAGTGGTAGTGTCTTATCGGCAGACGAGGTAAGAAACAATTTCATAAAAAGATGGTTACGCTATCAACTCGGTACTCGTAACTCAGTACTCGGTACTTCGTTATATAAACTTAAACTCCTCAAACACCGCCCCGTACAAATCAATCACCCGCTTCGCCTCCCGCTGCGTCAGGATAAAATCACTCCCCGCATGGGCAACCTGGTTGCGCACCCGGTGTGCCTCCCATGCCGCATCGAGCGTACGCATGTCACCCTTCACGATTTGTTTCAATCGCTCTCCCAGCGTGGTTCCCATATACCCCATACGCATGATGAGTTCGTCCAACATGACATCTGCTTCAATAATAGCGAGTCGCCAATCGTTGGGATTTTCCGAGCTCACATGAGTGAGCACTTTGTCCCATCGGTCATTCCGCTTGGAGTGCATGATTTTTGGAATAGCGTCCCTGATGCGGTGTGTTTCCTTCACCCGCACTTGATTAGTTCGAATGGTCGCGTACACAATCCCTCCGAGAAGCGCTATCGTTAGTATCGTTCCGATCACGAGCACGGTCGCAAGTAGTCCTTTAAACCAGCCCTGAATCCCCCCCTCTTCGAGCGCCGTCTCCGCGACCCAACCCTCCGTACCCACCGGTGGAGCAACGAGCCACCAATAAGACTCGCCAATGTTGACCGGCCCGCCCGTTATTTTTCCTTGCTCGTCTTCAGTCAACGAACCAACCACGGCACCACCTCCCGCACGTTCAAAAAGATCAGTGTTCTGTACTGCGCGCACTCTACTTCCCTTTCGCCAGGACGTATCGGTTGATAGAGTGAGTGCGGCTTCAGGTATCCACCCGTCGATGTCACTTTTGACTCGATCAACATACCACCAGCGTGCCCCCTTATGGGTAAGCGGCCCATCCCCAATCTCACCCTGTTCGCCTTTTTTAATCTGTCCGAGGGGAGTGATGGTGCCCGGAAGATCCCATATACTCGTATCCATCAGTGCACGTATTTTTGTTCCCCGTTTTGTGTCCGGATGTATCCCCCCTGCCCCCTCTCGCACCAATGCTGACTCGGGTACCCACCCAATATCACCCGTTTCAGTATCTTCGACATACCAATATCGTCCACCACCAAAGGTCACTGCCTCCGGGCCATCGGATAAAAATAGTGCAGTGCCTGGAGGAAATGTTCCCACCGGCTCAAGAGACGCATTCGGCGTTTCATAAAACGGAGTTCCTTCAGGAGCATTTACCGGTGTACCCAGGGGTGTATCTTGACTCAGGGCGGCTGAAGCGATGAGATATTTTCCCCCCACATCAATACCTAATTGCTCCTGTGCTATAAGAGGGAGTCGTTGTATCGCATTGATGGCAAGGAGTACCGCAAACAACATGAACATCGAGTCCTCAAATGTCATCCGTTTTGAACGGTTCTCTTCTGCCATAGATTCTATTCTACACCCTACTGGGTTGGTATATCTACGCGCTTTCACCCGTGAGCGCCTTGCCCAAAGCAAACAATGTCTGCTCGCCTAAAGACGGTGCCATGAGTTGGAATCCAACCGGCAGGGTGACCCCATTGCGCATGACGCTACCATAGGGTACTGATATGCCCGGTATACCAGCGATATTTGCCGACACGGTAAAAATATCTTCAAGGTACATAGCAATAGGGTCGCTTGTTTTTTCTCCAATCGTAAATGCAGGTGAGGGGGTGGTGGGGGTGGCGATTGCATCAATATGACCGAATACCGTCGTGAGATCGGTACGGATACGATCACGGGCTTGCATGGCCTTAGAGTAATACGCATCATAATAGCCAGAAGAAAGTACGTACGCACCAATAAGCGCA
>JAKFXP010000013.1 GCA_021731325.1 Parcubacteria group bacterium | reverse complement strand
GCTATCCTGTGTCTTTCCCGAGAGCAAAAGAGGGACTTGCTCAATCGTGGCTGGCCACGGGAGCGGGAGTGTACCGGAAAATGGCTTTGTTCCAAAAAGAACATCCGCGAGTCCTGCTCCTTCGCTTCCCGGCAACCATGCCGCAACAATTGCATCCCCGGAAGCAACTTCAGCATTCATGATAAGCGGTCGTCCGGAAAGTATCACGACTACCAACGTATCGGTCTTGGCCTTGACTACACGAATTGCCGCCACGTCTTCGGGAGAGAATGTCGGTAGTGCTGAATCACCCCATCCTTCCGCATAGGGTTTTTCACTCACCACTACAATACCGACCTCGGCATGAGTGCCCACCCCAAACGTACCCTGTGGGTCGTACTCCACGATAGTGTGCTCATCCACTGATGCTTTGATACCATCCAGTACTGTCGCCGTGCCCGAAAGCCAGTTGCCGTCTATGCCCTGCCACTCCACCGTCCATGCCCCCATCTGCCGCCCCGCATTGTCCGCTCCACTTCCTGCCACCAAGATGCTTCGTGTGTTTGATGTGAGAGGTAGTACCCCACCTTTATTTTTGAGAAGTACGGCTGATTGTGCCACCGCGGTACGCGCAAGAGCATGATGTTCGGCACTCCCCACGACCTCGAGGGACGGTGCCACTTCTGCGTCATATTCAAATAATCCGGCACTAAATTTTGCGCGAAGAATCCTCCGCACCGCATCATCGATACGCGCTTCGGCAATAGCACCCGTATGTACCGCACGTTCAACATCTTTGACAAAGGACTGGTAGTCAAACGGCAGCATCACCATATCGATACCGGCATTGATACCTGTCACCAATGCTTCGTACTTATTTTCACTAATCTCGTATACGCCATACCAATCCGATACCACAAATCCCTGAAATCCAAGCTCCTCTTTGAGTACCTCGGTGAGTAGGTAGTGGCTCGCTGAGACTTTGGTGTCACCCCATGCATTCAGACCTGCCATGATCGAGAGTGCACCCTGCTCTACCACTTCTCTAAAAGGTGGTAGGTACGCACGGCGAAGGGCGGTCTCAAGAGGAGGGGTCATGCCTTGATCAATGCTGAAGTGTTCGTTTGTGGAGCTCCCCCACACCATACTTCCCGCACCCAAAAAATGCTTGGGGGTGGCGAGTACAAACACATCACCCAACACGCGACTTTGCGAACCTTGTACGAAGGCAGCCCCCAATGCTGCGACCGCAGCCGGATCATCGCCGAACGCTTCGTACACTCGACCCCACCGCATATCCTTGGGTAAATCAAGTGAGGGGGCAAAATTCCAGTTTACCCCTGTGGCGAGCATTTCTCGCCCGGTCGCTTGCCCTATCTGACGCACCAACGCAGAATCATGTGTTGCGCCCAGTCCGATGTGGTGCGGGAATATTGTGGCACCAGGCACATTGCTATGCCCGTGATTGGCATCGGCACCATACAAGAGAGGAATCTGGAGGCGTGACGTGCGAGCAGCCTGGTGGAATGCATCCGTCATACTACGCCACCCCTCTGGAGTATTATTCTCCGGTTTTCCACCACTTCCGCTTAAGAGTGCACCAAGTCCATATTCGCCCACATCATCAAGGTCACGGACACTGTTTTTTTCAACCAGAGCCATTTGGCCTATTTTCTCTCTCAAGGTCATTTGTGTAAGGAGAATATCTATTCGCTCCTCAAGCGATTTTGTTGTATCTCGGTATGACGTATCAATAGGTACCATGGGCTCATCCGACGGTAGCATAAACCAACCAAGTAGACTAAGTAATACCAAAACGGCTCCTACCGATAGAAAAAATGGTGGCCGATACTGCATACCTACCAGTATATACCAAGTCAACCAAATACCGCGTCATATTAAGCTTTGCGCAACGGTATCTCAAAGAGGAGTATCTGCGAGCGTTGCGTGAAAGAAAGCGAAAGGTTGTTCACTTCTTGTATTCCCATCGCATCACGTGCATCGAGTTTTTCATGCGCCACGACAACCTGCCCTTCAATCACAAAGACATAGACTCCACTACCAGGTTGGTGAAGGGTATACTCGTATACCGCCTCCGCTTCAAAGGTACCCATCGACACGTACGCGTCTTGATTGATACTAAGCACATCTTTATGGCCAGCGGGGGCAATCAACAGTGTGAGCGTATTAGGTATTGTCTCGAAACCAAAAGCCTTTTGTGCATATCTTGGCTGAAGGTTCGGGGTACGAGGCTCTATCCAAATCTGAAAGAGGTGGAGGGGTGTATCGAGTGAACGGTTGTGTTCTGTATGTGTCACGCCTATACCCGCACTCATCACCTGCACGTCTCCCGCAGGTACCATGTACTCATTGCCCATACTATCGCGGTGTGAGACCGCTCCGCGTGTTACGATGGTGATAATCTCCATATTCTGATGGGAGTGTGCATCAAATCCGTATCCCGGATCAATCACATCGTCGTTGAGTACGCGCAAAACTCCAAAACCCATACGCGTTGGTTCGTACCAATCCGCAAAACTAAAACTATACCGGGTATGTAACCATCCATATTCACCCTTCCCGCGCTCGTATGAACGATGTACTATGGTCTGCATATACCGTATAGCGTACTTGCAAATCCACCTATACGCCAGTATGGTAGTTTGTATACCCTACGAGTACTGACCCCCGAACCACATGGACATCCCTACGCTCATTGCCCAAGCAACCACCCATATACAAAATATTGTATACCACGCTCTCGAACACAACGATTCCCAACAAGCACTCGTTATATTTGACACCGAAAACGGATTGACCAACATTCTCACCGCCGCGTATCGTGTCGCACTTCCTACTGCTACCTTTATTGATTTTGCCACTGTTACCAAAGACGAAATTATTGCCGCCTGTGACGCACTTGCGCCCAAAGACCTCGTGGTACTGATTCAGTCATCTAATTTTCGTCTTGATGAGTTTCGTATTCGCCTACACCTCTTTCAGCACCAACTCAAGGTAATTGAACATCTACACCTCTACCGCAATACGGAGGATTCGTGGGTGACCTATGTGGAGTCCCTTGCATACGACCCAACGTGGTATCGAGGTACTGGACACGCACTTAAGGCGCGGCTTGAAGATACCAAAACCCTTCGGATTGAGAGTGCGGGTGTTACACTGACCGTAGAAGGAGGTCTTGAAACACCCAAACTCAATATTGGTGACTACACCGGCATGGACAACATTGGCGGCACGTTTCCCATAGGTGAAGTGTTCACGGAGAGTAAAGATTTTACGCGCATGAATGGTTCCCTGTATATATACGCATTTGCCGGTCCCGACTTCTTAATTAACATGCACGAGCCCTTTCGCGTGGATATTGAGCAGGGTCTTGTGGTGAACTGGGAACATACCGCACCTCAGACCTTTACGGATATCGTAGCGTTGGTCAAAACATACGAACGACCCCTCATTCGTGAGATTGGGTTTGGTCTCAATCGCGCCATTACCCGAGAACACTACCTCAAAGACATCACGGCATTTGAGCGTATTCTCGGCATGCATGTATCACTGGGTGAAAAACACAGTGTGTATAAAAAACCAGGCATCACCACTCATAAGACCAAATTTCACGTCGACCTATTCCCGGTTGTTGATTCGGTCTTTGTTGATGACAGCGGTATCTTTGAGCAAGGTGCATACCTGCTATAGAATAGAAGGTATGCGACTCTTACTTTTAGCAATAGCACTAATGGTACTCGTGGCTGGGGTGTGGTATCTGTCACCACAAGGCCCGGGCACAATTACTCAACATGATCCAGTCATCCCCGAACCTGAGGGAGTACAGTTTCTTAACCGACCACCCATCAACGTTGATGGCGACAAAAGCCGCGTAGGGTTGGACAAAAAAGCAAAAGATATATTGGGTCGCCTTGATCTCATCCCCCACGAAATTATTGGATATTCGGTTGAGGAGCGTGAGATTCGTGCATACCGTTTTGGCACCGGTGATACCAAGGTGATACTGGTTGCCGGTATGCACGGGGGCAACCAGTGGAACACGGTCTTGCTCGCCTACCAGCTCATCGACTTCTATGCAACAGACCCGATGTGGGTACCCGATGACACGCAGCTGATTATTGTCCCGGTTGCCAATCCCGACGGGTTATTTAAGGCCGTTGGTTCATGGGAGCGCTTTAAGTTTGCCGATGCACCACAATTCGCCCTCGCGAATGAGGTGAATCCCGGTGATCTTGCCTTTGAAAGTAGATTTAATGCTCATGATATAGATCTCAACCGCAATTTTGATTGCGCTCGTCAAGAAAAAGCGACCTGGCGACAATACACCGTAAACGCCGGCCCTTCCGCATTTTCCGAACCAGAATCTGCAGCGCTTCGAGACTTTTTTTTGCGCGAAGTACCTGCCGCGGGAGTGTTCTATCACAGTGCAAGTAATGGCGTCTACGGATCACGTTGCGAGGCAGAACCGCTTGCAGATACGCTCAAAATCCTCGACGTATACAGTGTCGCATCAGGGTACCCAAAGTACGTAGACTACCCCCACTATGTCGTGACGGGTGATGCGGCTGATTGGCTCGCGACCCGCAACATCCCTGCAATCACCCCCGAACTAAAGACCCACAACACCATTGAGTGGGAAGAAAACTTTGCAGGCGTACAAGCACTTCTCAAACATTTTTCAAAGATGGAGTAACGAACACGGTGGTACATTACTCGGCGAGTTGGTCAACGACAAAGGTCACCTGATACTCTGAGGGATCAATGGGTTGGGTGGATACCGCATCCGGTGACACCGTGCCAATTGCAACGGTAAACGTATCAAACGGGTGCGGCACTTCATCTGACGGCATATTAAATGTTTCGTGATCAGTGTCACTATCGAGCGTCACCCGTGCGGTAATGGCACCTGCCTCAATACACTGCACATCGATAGGACAACGGTTGTCCGCAACAACCTCGTGGAGTGTAACGCGCATGCCACCAATGACGGTACTCCCGCCTACCGATACCACTGCAGAATGTACATCACTCTCTGGCGCATCCACAACGGTCGTTGATGCAACCGTAAACAGAGAACCTTCGGTAAAGGCACCTAGCACTTGGATTTCTTTTCCCACCATACTTACCACGTCGGTATTCGTCGAAAATATCACCGGAAGTGCGTACGTTACTCCTGTCCCTACACCGAGGGGTGCCGGTATGGCAAGCCGATACTCGTCTCCTTGTTGTACGAGCATGCCGGTAAATGACGGCTGTTGTGGGCAGGGCGCAAACGTACAGGTAGTACCCTGTCGCCCTACTCCGCTCCCATCAGGACACACGAGCGCTTCTTCGGTACAGGCTATTACCGGTATCTCGTCAACGGTAGGCACCTGCACCATACGCCAGAGTTGATACCCAATAGTACCGAGGACAATGAGGCATATAATACCAACCCGCTGCAGCTTTCTCATACCTCACAAGTATACT
>JAKFXP010000080.1 GCA_021731325.1 Parcubacteria group bacterium | reverse complement strand
AAAGGGGAGGGGTCACGGTTTGTCGTTACGACAAACCGTGACCCCTCCCCTTTAATACTTTCAACCGAAATAGTGCCCTGCATGTGCTCAATCATGTATTTAGTAATCCAGAGACCTAAACCGGTACCTGCTATGGCTTTGGTTTCGTCGGTTTCGATACGGTAAAATTTATTAAACAATTTTTCGCGCTCCGCTGCGGTCATGCCAATACCACTATCCTGTACCACCAATGCAATGCGGTCTGCTTCCTCACGAAGCTGGATACGTACGTACCCTTGGCGAGTGTATTTGATGGCATTTGACGTAAGATTCACCAACACTTGTTTGAGTCTACCTCGATCTACCTGTACCGCACAGACCCGTACCGACTCTGGAATATCTACCGTTAAGGTGAGTTGTTTTTTTGCTACCTCATCGCTAAACATTGTTGCCACTTCTTCACACACTTCGTGCGGCAACACCCGATCTACTGAAAAACGTAATCTTCCCATCTCAATACGCGACACGTCAAGAATGTCGTCGACCAATTGACGAAGCTCATCGGCCGAAAATGCAATACGCCGTAAAAATTCTTTTTTTGTTCCTTCATCCAATGTACCTTCTTGCAAATATTCGATATACCCGCGTATAACCGTGAGAGGGCTTTTGAGTTCGTGACTTGCCATCCCCAAAAAACTATCTTTCATCTCATCAATTTCGAGTTGTTTTTGATAGAGGCGCGCAAAGTCAAGAATACGCGCGTGTCGGAAAAACAGTACCATACTGAGAAGTAATATCCCCCCCAATACGTAGTAGCTGAGCACTAAACTTGCTGCAATGTTTCGGTCAGACTCGGCAAGTTGTTGGGTCGTCACCGCAACCGCCTCCACCCGACCGGTAGAGGCAACAATAGCACGTGCCGTCGTAAAATACCGTTCTCCTTGTTCGGTCGTCTCAATCGTATAGGCGTGTACTGGATCTCCGTAGGCCAATCGAAGTACGGGAGACACCTGCTCGGTGACCGATCCTTCTTTTGCTCCATTATCAGAAATAAAAACACGCCAACCATTTGAACCATGGGGAGCAACGATACTAAACGAGTCAATGGTTGGGTTTTGTTCACGCAATGCGTGTATATGTCCCCGAAGTACCTCGGGATGTGCGAGAGTGTCGGGGGCAAACAAAACAAATGTGTCGAGAATGGAACCCACCCGTACGGTAATCACCTCTTCTTGTGCATGTTCTGCAATCGAGCCGAATCGGTACGCAATACCGATAAATGAGGCACAAATAATCATCCCGGTACCCGCCGTTACCCACACCTGCGGGTGATCCCGTAAAAAGGCCAGTCCCTGCGAAAACGAGGTGCGGAGACTACGGGTACTCATACCTTCCCGATTTCTTCGTCGCGCGTAGTGTGCCGACCAAGCCATACGATACCTCCAATGGTAAGGAGGAGGCAGGTAAGAAGCCCAAACGTAAGCATGTGCTGCAACGATCGATCTACCGGTGCAACCGGCAATTCTTCGGCAGGAGGAAGCGTAAACTCAATTGCTTGTGCGGTCTTTACAAATGGTATCGGGTTACTTTTTGCAATAATCTTTCCAGCACTATTAACTGAGGCAACATACAGTTCGTGCGACCCATCCTGAAGTTGTTCATCGAGCGCATATTCATAATGCCCTCGCTCGTCGGTGCGCACCGTCACAATGATTGGGTTTGAGTAGATAAATAAGGTGACAAATGTCAGAGGTTTGGTGGTACCACTAATCGTGAGGGTGTTAGTTGTGGACGACCCTTCGGTACCAAGGGTCGTTCCTTGACCAGAGGTGGGTGTACTACTTGTGTCCACCTGAAAGAGTTCTGGTACCAACAAACCGGCTGTTTTTGGTGATTCGGTCACGGTGGGTACCAGTCCATCACTGGTGGGATCAAGCCCCAATAACAGGCGTTCACCGTCAGTCAGCACCCCTTGACCGGTAAACGGGTTATCCGGATTAGTACCATACAAGTGCTTTTCATCATAGTCAGTAACGCCGTCACCATCAGTGTCGCGCAGCGCATCCACTCCGTCCCGATCCCGTATACGTGCCTCTTGTACCGAGCGTTCCAAACGGTCATCTCCGCTCATCGTGCTCACCATCTCATCACTCACGCGGGGAGTATGTTGCATCATCCCAACCGCCACACTCGACGACGAAGTCGTGCTCGGTGCCGAGAACAAATGTGCCAGGAGGGTATCTCGCTCGCGTGTACCAGCGCGTACCAACTCGTCAAATGGTTGTTCTGGGAACAGGGTCATCCAGGTTGCCCGTTGTGCTCGAACCTCCTCAGTGACCGCCACGGCGCGCAGGGCGCTTGGTATACCGAGATCATCGGGTGAGACTTCGTACAAGGTACCCTGTACCTTTGGTACGGTACCCAACTCCCCTAGCACCGGTTCGGGAATAGCGACCGACACACTCGTCGGTACCACGGACGAAGGGAGGGGGTCAAATGCGGCACAGATGATCGCAACAGGGTCGTCGCTCGTTGATGGATAGCTAGTATGTACTCCACGAATACGGGTCACCTCTCGAGGAAGCACAAATGCACTGCTCACCTTACGCACAAATTCGCTCTCCCATTCGGGCACATCCGGTATGGCGGGGGTCTCAGATACCACTGCATCGTTGGTGCCGTAGAGCTGTCCACGCCACCCATCATGTTCCCACGCCACAGGCGTGGCACTTCCCCCATAGGACACGAGTCGAAGCTCATAGGTACCCCGCGGGAGGGTGAGCGAAAGAAGTGGCGTTGCGTATCCCGTACTCGCATCACCGTGTACCACCAAGTCTTTGAGCGGCACGCTGCCCTGTTTGGTAAAGTCTGCAATGATTCTTCCCTTTTTGTCGGGTATCGGACACGTGCGGTACCCTTCCCACAAGGTATCTGATGTAGTACTTGTGGTTGGTACCGTAGGTGTTTTGTGTTCTGGAGCCGTAGATACCTCGGCGGTGGTGGGAGCAGACGTGGCAACCGCGGTCACGTCAACCGAAGCAAAGGGTACCGGTACATTGCCCACACGATCTAACGCGGCACACAACGGAGTGACCGAATTTGGCTCAGTGGTTGGGTATGCGGCATGTAGTGCAGATACTTTGGACACCCGAGTCGAGACGGTAAGGTTTTGGTCGACGAGCTCCATCGCCACCGATTCGGTGTCACCAAGGTCACGGGTTTTTGTTGATTCCGCCGCTACTTTTCCAGACGCATCTCGTAGCACAACCTTCCACCACTCACCGTATTGCCCTGCTGCACGACGAGTGTCGTGATACGAAGCTAGATGTACTGCGTATCTACCGGGTTCGAGGGAGGTCGGGAGATGTACCGATGCATCTCCTACTGCTCCATTGGCACGGCGCGCAAGGTGTTCGACCGTCAGAGAACCTTTTTTGGTAAAGTCGATGATAGTACGTTGCGCTTGTGTGCTAAAGGGGCACAAGATGTATGTTTTTCCATCTGGTGTTGCTTGCGTAACGTGCAACATCTCGCTGGTGGGGCTCGTGAGTGACTCACTCGGTGAGGGGTAGATATAGGTGGTGGATGGGACGGTGGAGGGTGTGGCAACGGTCGTAATGATACTAGGCGTGGTCTGTGTTGGATACGATACGGTGGTGGATGGTGGTACGAGGGTAGTTGCCGTTTGTGCAACGCCGTTTCTTTGCAGGGCTGGGTCTATCGATGCCACGAGTCCAATACCCAGCGCAAGCACCCCACTGATAAAAGCAACCGGAATCCCAAGCTTTTCCATAGATACTGTATAGTATGCCGTATCCTGACCGTTCTGTCCTTTGATGGTGTGGATAGAATGCACCGTACGAGGTAGAATACAGGGATATTCAACATAACTGTAATCATTCGCATCTATGGATACCCCTGCAGACATTTTTAGTTGGAAACCGGAATACGAGCTCGGTATCACCGAGATTGACGAGCAGCATAAGGTACTTCTGGCAACCACCGCCACCTTACACGAAGCATTAGAATCGGGGGTGGATGGCGAAGAGGTACAAACACTCATCGACAAAATACTTGCACTCAAGGCAGAGCATTTTGCAACCGAAGAGCGACGCTTCCATGAATTTAACTTTGAAGGTACCGAGGAGCATGAAAAGTTCCATCAAGACTTTAGTAATCATGTGGTGAAGATGCGTGAGGAATGTGGCAGTGATGTCAAACTCTTTGGGTCAAAACTCGTCAACTTCTTGACCCACTGGTTTGTCGGGCACCTTAAGGGCGTGGATAGCAAATACGTGCAGTGCTTTCACGAACATGGGTTGTAGTATCTCTTTTAAAGGCGCTTCTCAGCGCCTTTTTTATATCGCACTCTTGGTAAACGCAGCGAATTGCTGGTCAAGTTCGGTTTTCTTTTGGGTAAGCTCCTTATAGAGCCCTTCGAGGGTGGCGTACCGCTCCTCAGCTGCTTTGGTTGCGTCATTTATTTCGGTAATGTGGGCGCCCGACAACTCTCCCTTTTCACTCAGGATGCGGGTAATAATAGCGTAGGTATGATCGTTGGTTTCTGAAAGAATGGAGGTAATACGTGCAGAAAGTTCAGCTCGTTTGCGTGCAATGAGCACAATATCTTGTGCCTGCCCCCGCAGTTCAATGCCATGAAAGACGCGCGCGGCAGTATCAAAATCCTGCAACACCGCATACAGCTTTGCCTGCAATGCTTGTGCCGCGTCTATCTCCTTCTTAATCGTATCGAGGTGCGTAAATGCAATACGTGCCAGTGATTCTCGTTCTTCTTTGGTGAGGTTTTCGGTGAGCATGGTATTCAACAGCGCCAGAAGTTCTTGCCGGCTACTATTCCCTTCCGTGCCCGGCAAATGCACCAATGTCTCCACCTGTCCTGAAATCTCTACATATGCTCCATACGCTTCGACAAACGCTACGGAGGTACTTTTTTCTCCTGCAAAACCGCCGTAATAGTGCCATGCATACACCCCCCCGCCACCTACGAGTGTTGCCATAAGAATCGTGAAGAAAATGCGCATCATATTGTTAGTCACCTGTAGCGTAGAACGTGGTCTGACCGGTATGTGTTGCACCTGCCACGCCGAGCGGCACATATACTCCCCAATACAAATCTTCGAGCACCGGTGTTGACGTTGCGGTTGGCTTCGGAAGATCAACCTCAACCGTACTTGCTGAGCCGGAGAGTGCGGTACAAATCACACATGCCGCATAACTAAAACCTGACGTCGCATACTTCTGATTGGCAACCGGAATTGAGGAAGCCCCGGCCGTCATGCCGGTACCCCCAACCTGAATATCAATACCGTTATTACCCGTATTTTGAAGCGTTGACGTTGCATTGGTTCCACCGGTGTCTTGTCCTACATCAAGTGACCCATAACTCATCGTTGAAGACGCGAGGGAAAGCGCTTGGAGCGTAAGAAGCTCGACCCCCAGAGAGGTTGAGGATGCTTCGTTATTGGTCGTATCGACTACAAACAG
>JAKFXP010000031.1 GCA_021731325.1 Parcubacteria group bacterium | reverse complement strand
GGCTGCTGAAGTGCCCCTTGCCGAGATATCGAGTGAAAACATTCAGTCGATTATTGCTGATATGGAGCAGACGGTAGCAAACGAGCCGGATGGTGCGGCTCTGGCGGCACCTCAGATTGGGGTACCCCTCCGTATCTTTGTACTTTCCCGTCGTGTTTTTTCGGATGAAAGTGAACATGAGGCAGCGAGTAAAGACCCACACTTCATATTTATTAACCCTGTTATTATTAAACGCTCAAAACGAAAAGCGTCACTCGACGAAGGATGTCTTTCGGTTCGAGGACGATATGGTACGATTGTGCGTTCGAGTAATGTGACGGTGCGTGCATACGATGAGCAGGGTCAGTTGTTTACGCGGGGTGCCGCGGGTCTTCTGGCTCAAGCATTTCAGCATGAGTGCGACCATCTCGAGGGCACTCTTTTTATCGACGGAGCAAAAGAAACCTGGGAAGTAGATGCGGCTCCTGATCGCCGATAAATACTATGAACATACGAGATTTGAATATTGCGTTTTTTGGCACCCCTGACCTTGCGGTATATGTCTTGGAAGAGTTGGGTGCCCTCGGCATCACTCCTTCAATTGTGATAACACAACCCGATCGCCCCGCAGGGCGAAAGATGGTACTGACTCCTTCGGCGGTAAAAGTATGGGCAGAAGCAAAAGAGATACCTGTTTTACAACCCCACACGCTTGCGCATCGGGATGAACTCCCCGAGCTTGCCAATACCGAGTGGGACCTCTTTATCGTTGCGGCGTACAATACGATACTGCCGACGTGGGTGCTTGCACTACCAAAAAGGCACGTGTTAAATGTACACCCTTCCCTTCTCCCTAAATTTCGAGGACCTTCACCCATTCGTACGGCGCTTCGTACCAATGCACAAGATGCGGTCGGTGTAACGATCATACAGCTTGATCGTGAAGTGGATCATGGTCCGATTGTGGCGCAGGCGACTATCGAATTACCACGGTGGCCTATCGAGGGACGGATACTCGATGAGCTACTCTTTCGAGAAGGAGGGCGACTGCTTGCGGAGGTGATACCGTTGTGGATGAAGGACACCATTACCCCCGAAGAACAAGAACATACCCAGGCAACGATGACCAAAAAGTTTGAAAAGTCAGACGGTGAAATTCGCTTGAATGACGATCCCTATCAGAATTATCTCACATACTGTGCAATGGACGGATGGCCGGGTACCTTCTTTTTTGTTGATATTGATGGGGTTCGTACGCGGATTAAAATCACCGGTGCCGAATACGAAGACGGAGGATTTTTTGTCACCACCGTCGTACCGGAAGGAAAAAAGGAGGTTCCGTATGAGGTGTGGGAGCAAAATCACTCGTAAGCGTATGGCCGTGCTCTACACCACCCCTTCACTTTTTTCAAGAGCAACTTCTTTTGCTTCACGAGCGCCTCGTAAGTAATGTGCTTCAGAGCGACCTTTTTCTGCGCGCAATGAGTCCAGAATGTCATCTTTGAGTTTGTCGATTGCTTTTTCAGGGGTATCCTCGCTCGTGCTTGCGCGATGAATTTTGCCGTCAGCTTCGAGTGTGACCTCGGCGTGACATACCAGACCGGTATGGTGATGGTGATCTCTTTTGAACTCAATATCACACACCGCTGCTTCAAATATCTGCGCATTCAAAAATTTGTTGAAGGCTTGTACTTTTTCCTCGGTATACGCCCGGAGCGTATCGTCTCGTTCCATGCCGGTAAATTTGAGGTGTATTTTCATACCTGGGGGTGATTATTATTGAGTAAATACAGTTTTGACGGAGACGATGCTCCTTTGATGAGTCGCAGCGTTTGAGGATGTACGCCGAGTGCGTGTGCAAGCACGATGCGTATACGTGCATTTGCTGCCCCATGCGCTGCTTTTTCTCGAACGGACACACTCCACCTATTAATACTCGTTTCTATTGCGGATTCTTTCCGACTTTCGGTTTTTGCGCGAACCTGAAGGTATGCAGGTGTGGAGGCGCCTTCTTTCATTGTATCATTTTTGCGCACGTGTGTGGTGTGATTAGTGGTACAGAGGGGCGGGTATCCGTTGGTACCTGCCCATGAGGGTGGTGCTTTCGAGGACATGTCCCTGCATTGCGTCGAGTACTGCTTGTTTGGTACTGCCTTCGGGAAGGTCAAGCATACTATCGAGTGCGTATACCTTAAAGAGGTATCGGTGCGCTCCATCGGGTGGACACGGTCCGCCATAGGTGAGAGAGTCTCGGGTGTTGTGGCCGGGTACTCCCTCGGGCTGCCCTGCTTCAGGTATGCGACTCACGTCGGGAGGGATATTAAACACCACCCAGTGATCCCAGACGCCATCGGGACGCACGGATACCGGTACATCGTGGTCGTCCATAATGAGTACGAGCGAGACCGTACCGACCGGAACCCCATCAATCGCTAAGGGTGGCGAAACATTGTCTCCATCACAGGTATACTTTGACGGGATGGTTCCTTCGTGATTAAACGCAGGTGAACGGAGATAGAGCGTGCTCATAAGGCGTCAGGATTAGTGGTAGAAGGGGGTTCGGGGGGAGGAGGGGTTGGACTCCGGTTTGCTACGAGATACACCAGTGCACCTACAATGACCAAGTAGCCAATTCCCTGTACCATAAACGCCATCTTCATGTCTCTAAGTATACACCGCCTCGTACGGCATACTATATACACATGCTAGCATGTTGCATTACCTAGGGTTTCAAGTACAATATGCCCTATCCCTTGGATATGGGATATGTTCTTTTTTCATTGGATATAAGTCATATACTGTGGCATATATCTACAAATTTACACATTCCGGTGTAGCTAGAGTGGTAGAGTGAGAATGTCTGGGAGACATTCGCAAGACCTTGTGAGACGTTTTCGAGTGCATAGCACGAAGAAAAGGGCCACAAGGTGTACAGCTTCTGTAAGAAGGTCGGCGGTGCCGACTGCGAAGTACAGTACGTTTTCACTCATCAAGTGGTACACGGACGTAAGTAAGTATTCCGGTGTAGCTCAGTGGTAGAGCAGTCGGCTGTAACCAAGGTATATCAGATATGGTGTACCAAAATAGCAGCCTCATGCGGTAACGCACGAGTGGAAAGGAGGTGAATTGTCCGTTTAGCGACGGATTCAGGACGAACCAAACGGTGGTTGGTCCTGAACTGGAAACCCACCGGTAGCAATACCGAGGGGCAATCAGCAGCCAAGGCTTGTGAATAGATCACAAGCAAGGTCCAGAGACTATCCCGCTTGCATGGCTTGAGTTCAAGCCAGAGGGAGTAGCAACACTTAGAGGGTGTTGCGAAGCGCCTCCCACCGTAGACAGTACATAGTCGTACGGTAACGGTGATGATATAGTCCATCCCTTCAGCAATGAGGGACTCAGATGTAACCGATTGGTCGTAGGTTCGAATCCTACCGCCGGAGCACATATACTAAAACGGCCCCTACCCTGGGGTCTTTTTAGTATATGTGCTCCGGCGAGCAAGGTGCCAATGCACCTTGCGTGTAGGATTCGCCCGATTGAGCATTTTTTGGAGTGTGCGCTACATGAATAAAAAATCCAATCGGGGTACTGATCCTGTAAGGATCGAAATTCCTACCGCCGATCTGCGCACCTTGCGTGTAGGTCATCACAACAACGCTTTTCTCGCTGATCTGCAATGTCGTACAGATAATATGAAATAGAATCGACAATCTGTTTGATCTCTTGAGCAGATAAAACATCCTGTGGTCGCGTTTTCAACGCCTCACCTATTCTGAGGGGATTAACAATGATGATACCCTCGGCGCTGATTCTGCTATTTTCGTCTACCCACCACCCGGGGAATGTAAGTATTGGTGTTACTGAACATGGTTTTCCAAGTCGTTGACAAAGTGTGTTTTGTAAATATTCAGCACCATCCTTCGCTCGTTTTAAAGCATCACCACCTTTATTATTTGCACCTGCATAGAGGGAACCGTTTCTGTATATGATGCGCTCATTTTGATTTTTTGCCTTGCTCCATGTTTTTGTCTCCACTGCAAACACTCCCGTCGGTCCTACAAGCACATGATCAATATTGAAATATTTTTTGTTTGCACCTTTACACAATACGTCGTGTATCGGCGTATACCCGAAGGGGCGTAAGACTTCCAAGATATGGCCTACGGTAATCTCACCCTGTCGTCCAAGCTTGTATGTTTGCGCGTCTTCTAGAAGTTTAGAAAAACGCTTCCAAATATATACTCCAAAGCCGATAGTAATCAGTGTCATAAACCACCGGTTCGGGAGGGTACCAAATATATCATGTTGCCAAAGTGTAAGCGTTAAACCAAAGGTTACGGCAAATATTGCAAACAGACCAGCAAAATCTAGTACCTTATCTATTAAAATCCCCTGGATTTCACTACCAGCTACAGGAAGTGGCCGCGTATTTAGTGGTGACTTTTTTGTATCGTTGCTCATGTCACCATTCTCCCATGAGTATGTGTGGGAACGCCAGTGGTGGTAAGCATGTATATTTCCCCTGCCCCGCACCACTCACCCTAATTTCCTCTACGTCGCTACCTACGTAGCTCCCTACGTAGGTCGTCGTATCCTGTACTGAAACAAGCGGATACGGGCGTCATGACTCATTCTTTCGACCCAGTACACCTCATTCCCCGTACGTGGTAGAGTGTGACCTAATGATGTACAAAAAATTCATTACCCGATTAGCACAGATGTTCGTACTGGCCTGTGTCGTTGTCGGAAGTGTTTATGCGATATGGTACGAGTATGTTCGCCATGAGCGGATAGCCCGTGACGAAGCCTGTGCGCGTGCAGGCACCATGTGCCCCATAGTGCTCGTCCCCCCTTCCCTCTACGACATAGCACTCGGGTACTGGTGCACACTTTTTTCCTGCCCCTCGTACACGAAAGACCCGCTCACACAAGTATTCACACGAGCAACCACTACTGACCATGCGACTACCGACACAAGCGCTTCAACGACGACACAACCATACGTACCGCAAGGGGATGTTGTGTACCCCACAGAGGAATGGACGTCGGCGACAGGCACCATCATCACTCTTGCAGGATTTTCCTTCACGTTACCTTCAGGCTGGCGCGGGTCGGTGTATGACGACACGATAACTCATGCTCTACATGTTAAGGTGTTCCCTACCCTTGAACCTGAAATCGCTGGAATGATTATAGATTGCCCGCCTGCGGGCAAAGGGCTTGAGGGCGCAACTGTATTTCCTGGTCAAGAGCGCGCGTTCACCAAAGATGGTGCAACCTATACCCTCGCATTAAATAAGTGGGGCGCCCCAAGCAACAATCCGTGGTATTTTCTTTTTGTGCGAAACGTCGACACTACCGAGACGGCGTGTTTGGTACACGGGCGAGACGAACCGCGAGTGTTCGCAGCCATGCAGGAGCTCTACGATACGTGGGATGTGCGATAAAGATTTGTAGCGGTGTTTTATATACCCATTTATATGAATGACAGTACTGTTACAGAAAAACATTACGCCGCAAGCTGTATGGTGC
>JAKFXP010000034.1 GCA_021731325.1 Parcubacteria group bacterium | reverse complement strand
TGCGGGCGATCACGAGCCAGTCCTCTGGCCCAATGTGGGTGTATGTCATATAGCTGGAGTATGGCTCCAGCTAGGGGTGTTGCAATTAGCCTGCAAACTTTGTTGCAGTTAGCGTGATAATTCACCCATCAAAACTTGACAAGTATATTATTTGTGTTTATTTAGTATCTTTTTACTCAAAAAGGTTACTTTGGTATACACTTACCCCATATGTTACTGAGCCATAATGAATCTACCGAGGACCTACTGGTAAAGATATTGTCGCGAAAAGAGTGTGGCGCACTCGAGCTGCAGACTATGCTCGAAAAAGCGCATGACAAAAAGATTACGCTTCCAGCTCTCTACCGAGCGATCAAGAAGCTGGTCGATGATGGGGTAGTGGTCAAGAAGGCGACGCTCTTTACGGTGAATCGTGAATGGGAACAAAACCTCGTACAATATTTCACTACGGAGAGTAGCCTCACCTTTTCAGAAGGAGAGCACGCGTCGTATTCTTTCAGATCACTTTCTGCCCTCGATGCATACTGGAAGCATACGATCACTCAGCTCCGTACGATGCTGGATGATACCCCGATCTTCTTTTACAACACCCATGTGGTGTGGCTGCATCTTGCGGATAGAAAGGAGAGTCAGACGAACTACCTCAACAGTTTTGATGAAGAGAAACGGTATGCGGGCTTTGTGGTCGGCGGAAGTACGTCCGTCGATAAACAGTTCAAGAAAGTATTCAACAGAACATACCTTCAGGTCGATCTGAGACATATACCATCAATCAAACATGATTCGGTCACTGTGCACGGCGAGTACCTTGTCACGGTAAAGTTTACAAAGAGGACAACGGATTTTGTAGAGTGGTTATATACAAACCACAAAACGATACTGGAACTTGAAGATGGGTTGAAAAAGTCACTTGAGGCTAAGCTGAGTGTAAAAATGACGATTGAGAGAAATGCAAAAAAAGCCGATAAGGTACGAAAGATCCTCGCTAAGAATTTTTATATTCCCGCCTGACAAAGAATAAAAAACTACCTTTAAGGTCTTTAGTTTCAATAGTATGAAAGTATTGTCAATCGGTCCTGATAAAGATCTCCTTACGCCCGGGTCGGTATCGTTTGCGCGGCACGTGCGGTACGCCGAGCGTATGGAGGAATTGCATGCGGTCGTGTTTGCCCGAACGCAGTATGGGACAGAGCGGGTCGAGATTGCAGGCAACGCGTGGAGCTATCCGACCGGATCAAAGAGTGTGTTTGGCTTGTTTATCGATGCGTATCGCATTGCGCGCAGCATCATGCGCGCACCAGGCGAGTGGGTCATCTCCGCTCAGGATCCGTTTGAGTCGGGGCTCGTCGCATATGTGCTCTCGCGGGCAACCGGTGCACCCCTCCTCATCCAAGAGCATGGTGATTTTTTCTCGACGCCGTACTGGCGTCGTGAATCATTGTTCAATCAAGTGCGGTACCGCATTGGTCGTTTTCTCATTCGACGCGCAACGCATGTGCGAGTAGTGAGTGAGCGCATACAAGAGACGCTCGTCGCTCTGGGTATTCCACCTGCACGTATTTCGGTCACGCCAGTATATACCGACACCTCTGCGTTTGCCGCTGCGGCACCCGATCAAACAACACGAACACTTGGTGCTGAAGGGGACGTAGTGATACTCACGATGGCGCGCTTTGTGCCGCAAAAAAACCTTGCACTGCTTATCAAAGCCTTTGGACGTATTCTGAAACAAGGGGTGCAAGCACAGCTCGTACTCATCGGCAAAGGACCAGAGCAGTCAATGCTCGAACGTCTCGCACACGAGGTGGGGCAGGGCAAGATTACGTTTCGTGCGTGGACGGATGCTCCTGCATCGGTGCTCAAAGCCGCTGATATCTACGCACTATCATCCAACTATGAGGGGTGGGGACGGGTCTGTATCGAATCGCTCGCCGCAGGGGTACCCCTCATTATGACGGACGTGGGGTGCGCGGGAAGTGTGGTACGGAGCGGTGAACATGGTATCGTAGTACCCGTGGGAGATGTTGCCCGCTTTGCTGCAGGACTCCAGGTACTGGTATCGGATGCACTATTTCGTTCTCAGATACGAGAGAATGGACGTGCGCGGGTCGCCGCACTTCCCACCATTGAACAGAGTATCGCCGCATATATATACACCCTTACCACATGTCTCTCACAACACACAATCGTCCAAAAATAGTCACCATTGGGGGCGGTACGGGACACTTTACCCTCCTCTCCGGACTCAAAAAACACGACGTTGATATAACGGCAATCGTCTCCATGGCAGACAATGGGGGTTCAACGGGTGAACTTCGTGATGAGCTTGGTGCACTTCCACCCGGTGATTTGCGGCAATGTCTCGTTGCACTGTCGGAAGCCGATCAAGACATGCGCCAACTGTTTACCTACCGATTTGATCGTGGGCGGCTCGCAGGACATACCTGCGGCAACTTACTCATTAGTGCACTTGAACAGATAACCGGTTCAATCGACAAAGCAGTCGAACATGCCGGGGATATTTTGAAGATACGAGGCCGAGTGGTACCCGTGACCTGTGACGATACGCACCTCATCATGACCCTCAAAAACGGCAAAGTGTTAAAAGGGGAACATGCGATTGACTTCTACCAACTCATTTCACATTTTGGAGTTGCCTCTATCAAGTTGGCACCCAAGGCTACCCTTAATCCACATGCCCGTGCCGCCATCAAAAACGCCGACGCAATTATCGTTGGTCCGGGTGATTTGTACACTTCCGTACTCCCTAATTTTCTCGTAAGCGGTATGGCAAAAGCAATACTCTCCTCACCGGCAAAAAAAATCTTTGTCGGCAATCTCATGAATAAACATGGGCAAGCAGATAATATGTCCATCAAGGATTATGTTGATGCCTTTACCCGTGAGGTAGGGCAGTCATTTTTTACCCATGCAATTTATAACACCACGAAGATTCCCCCCGAGCTCTTGGCGCGTTATCTTGATGAAGGTGAGCCGCTCGTAGGGGTGCGCGAAAAGTTTGACGGTACAACAACCTATGTGGGTACACCACTCTTAGCCACACGCCCGCCTAAGCGCGCCAAGGGGGACAAACTCGCGCGGTCATACATTCGACACGATCAGGATAAATTGGCAGCAGCGATTATTGCACTCGTGGTCTAATTGAAAGAAATGTGTACTGTGGAGCGTACTAGTGCGATGCGCGAGGCTTTACCCGTTACCCGATAATTCAGTATATGAAGCAATTACTCTCCTTTTTATCTACACGCCGTAGAACGGCCTTTGTTGTATTGGTACTGCTCCTTGGTGTGGGGTGGTACGTGTGGGGTGGTACGAGCGCCGACACGGTGACCGATACCGCGCTCATTGTCCAAAAGGTGGAGAAGGGAATGGTCTCGAGCGGCATCCAAACGAGTGGCAAAATTGAAGCAGCTGAGATTCTCGACCTCAATGTGTACAAACTTGAGAATCGACTCGATGCGGTATCAGTGGTGAATGGTGCGCACGTTACCAAAGGACAACTTCTCTATGCATTTGACGAAAGTGATGCGGCGGTTGATATTGCTGATTCGGCACTAGGTGTTCGTGCTGCACAACTTGCGCTTGCCGAGCAGAAAAAAATAGCACAAGACCCTAATACCGTGACGCGTACATTGCGACAAGAAATCGCCGACCTTACTATCGATATAGCGCAGAGTGAAAAAGATATCGTAAGTGCCCAGCGTACGTACATGAATAAAGATCGCGAAGCTGAACCCACGGTGTCGCGGTATACCCAGCAAATAGGAAGAACGGCACCGATTGTGGGTGGTTTGTACGTACATGACGAGCGAGGTGTCTATACTATCACCGTGTACGCATCAGGTGAAAAGTCAGGGTACTCGTTCCGGTACACTGGGCTTGAGAGCGGCGTATCCCCCGTATACCTGGGAGCTTCTGCCCCTCTTGGTACTCGTGGACTTACTATGACGTTCCCTGCAGATGCGACACAGATTTCAGGGCGTGATGAATGGATTGTCGCGGTACCAAATACCTACGCGGATGGATACGTCACCACGACCGATGACTACAAAAAAACCAGTACTACGCTCACGAATAAGATTGCGGCTGACAAGGTAACTCGTGCCAATAAAGAAATAGAACTTGCAAAAGCAATACGGGGTGACACGACGACTCAGCGTAATTTGGACGTAGAATCAGCAGCACTCGCCATTGAAAAGGCGCAGGTCGATCTCTCACGAGGGATTGATACCCGTGATGAGCGACGTATTATTGCCGCGTTTGACGGTACGATTGAAGGTGCGGAAAACGTCGTTGTGGGAGCAACACCTGCAAAAGATGGTAATGACTCCATTAATTTTGGGTACCTTATTTCGGATGAGTATGTGGCGACATTTTCGCTCGGAGCAGCCGATATTGATACGGTGGCAGTGGGAGAGCAGGTCTTAGTTACCGTGAGTACCATACCAGGGAGTGCTCCGTTGCATGCGACTGTTACTGAGGTGAGCTCTCTTCCTGACTCAAGTACGGTCGCACAGTATACGGTACGTGCAAAAATTGAACGAAGCACCTCAACCCCTCTCACCCTGCGTGACGGCATGTTGGCCGATATTGAAATCGTACGAGAGGAGCGTACAGAGGTGGTACGGGTGCCCGTGGCTGCGCTTACGTACCGAGATGGAAAAACATACGTGCAGGTTCTCGAGACACCAACCGAAGATGAACTCACGCAACTCAACGAACGGGGGGTAGTGCGACGAGTGCCCGAGGCGGGTGCGGGTGTCGAACGTGCGGTGACGGTAGGGCTACGGGGTACGTACTATGTTGAGGTGACTGAAGGCCTTGCTGAAGGTGAGTATCTTTTGGTCACGAGCACATCGCCCGTAGGCGAAGCATCTGTGGTACAGCAGGCACGAGGTCTGCGGCCGGGGGGTGCGCGGAGCACGGGCACGGGTACTAATACCGCGAGTGGAGATGCCGCTCCCCGTGACTAATTCCATTACATACCCATGAGTACGAGCCATCCAATCGTAGAGCTACGCCACGTACACAAGAACTTCGTACTCTCTGCAGAAATGACGGCGTACGTGCTGCGTGACATTACGCTTACTATCAATGCGGGAGAACTTGTCGCGATTGTCGGTCCCTCAGGATCTGGCAAATCTACCCTTATGAATATTATCGGGTGTCTCGATACCCCCACGAGTGGCTCGTATCATTTTGGAGGTCGCGAAGTGAGCACGCTCACCGATGACGAACTTGCTGATGTACGTTCCCGTGATATCAGTTTTATTTTTCAGTCGTTCCATCTCCTGCAGTCAAAAGATGTGTACGGTAACGTACTGTTGCCATTACGATATCAACATGATTTTACCGGTGATGAGGATACCTACGTACGTGATGCGTTAACCAAAGCTAATCTTGAGGAACAGTTCTGGCACTCAAAACCAAACGTACTTTCGGGAGGACAACGTCAGCGGGTGGCCATTGCACGGGCAATTGTTGCGCATCCAAAACTCTTGTTGGCAGATGAACC
>JAKFXP010000029.1 GCA_021731325.1 Parcubacteria group bacterium | reverse complement strand
AAGACCAAGGGCTTGCAGATCGTCTCGGGTTCATGTATGTCACTTTTGGAGATCTATTAGCACAATCGGACATCATTTCGCTCCACGCACCGTACAATACCCATACCCGCCACATGATTAATATGGAAAACGTGCGCAGTATTAAACATGGCGCGTATCTTATCAATACCGCGCGTGGTGGCTTGGTAGAGACGCGAGCGCTTGTCACTGCGCTTGAAGAAGGGATACTTGCTGGCGCAGGGCTCGATGTTCTTGAAGAAGAAGGGTATATGGCGGATGATACCGAATTACTTACCACTGAGCATCCGAACGTAGCGCACTTGCAAATAGTACTTGCCAATCAATATCTCATTGACCACCCGCGTGTGTTGGTCATGCCCCATAACGCATTTAATACCAACGAAGCGATTGAGCGCATTCTTGCAACCACTGTACAAAACATGCAGGCAATAGGGCAGGGTACCCCTATCAATATCGTGCACCAGTAAACTCAGGTTTTGTATTTTAGTCCCAGCGCACGGCGCGCATGGAGATACTTGCATGAGCAATACCTTCGGTTGGAAAAGAGGGTAGGTCTCCCGTATTTCGAGCGCCAAGCGTGTAGAGAAACGGTATGTAGTGATCGGGGGTGGGTACACAGAGTAGCGCTCCGGGATGCATGGTTTCGTACGCAATGAGTGCACGGTCATCTCCTGCAAGGATGTGCGCTCGTGCCACCGTGTCGAATTCGGTCGCCCAGTCGTATGCAGGTGCTCCGGGTGAAGATTGGATACGTCCGAGATTATGCACCAGGTTGCCACTTCCCATGATGAGAATTCCTTGGTCACGTAATATACCAAGCTTTTTGCCGAGTTCGTAATGGTATGTGGGTGGTTTTGATATATCGATACTCATTTGGAATACGGGGATATCTGCGGCGGGAAACAAATGATGGAGCACTACCCAGCTTCCATGATCAAGTCCCCAGTTGGTATCGGACTGTGCACCGAATGAGGTGAGGGATGTGATGAGTTCACCTGCTTCATAGGGAGCCCCGGGGCAGGGATATTCGAAGGCATAGAGCGCTTCGGGGAATCCCCAAAAGTCGTGAATTGTTTTTGGGGTAGGTGCGGTATGTATATACGTTCCTTCGGTAAACCAGTGAGCAGAAATACAGAGAATGGCGGAGGGTCGGGGGAGGGTAGCGCCGAGTGTTTTCCATGCCCGTGTCCACACGTTTTCTTCAAGAGCATTCAGAGGGCTCCCATGTCCTATGAATATGACGGGGAGGCGCGGGGTACGGGGTAGTGTAGAAGTGAGGTGTGAAAATTCTGCTAAGGTCATATCCCTGTAGGGTACCACAGACCAGTACCCCAGAAGTGTTTGCACATTACCGAAAGATATTGACAATTAAGTACAAAATGGTATAATCATTCCCGGAGCAATATTCTATTGCATCTGATCCGGCAGTATCCCGGAAGTACCTCGGAGATAAATACTATGCTTGAAAATGTACAGATTACAGGTGAACTGGTCGAACATTTCCTTACTCAGTTGAAAGATAAGGCTGCGCGGGGAGACATAACCTGGCAAGACCTGGAGTGGATGGTCGCCATGCCCCCCCGAGCTCCCCGTTCACGACGTGCAACGGTCATGTCGATTACGGAAGATAAGTTTGTGTACCTACCAGAGGAGTTTGTAATTCAAGTTCCAAAAAAATTTGATCCGCATACCGCTATTGCGCGGTATCGGGAGAAATATCCGGAACAATCTGGCTACCTTGAAGAACACTTCAAGGATGAGGCATATGGGGAACCCCCACATGTGTTGAAGTCAGGTACGATGTACCTCGTACGGCTCTGTGTTCCTACGGGACATGAAAAAACTTCTATCGAAGAACGTGTGGCATTTTTGCGCGACAAAGAGCATGTGTTACTTGGGGTGCAGGGCGCGCTTATGATACTTGAACAAAGGGCAGAGGTGTTACCTGATAATTTCGCCTTCCTTTCCTTCAATACCTCTGAAGCACCTCCTACGATAGTCACGACAATAAAAAAAGGGGAAACATTTCGTATTCCTGCCATCACTTCATTTGAGGGACAATGGCCGTGGAATGTTGGCTTTTTCCACTTTACGCAAATCAAATAATTTGCACCCAGCGACCCGCACCACTTTGTGAGGGTCGTTTTATGATATGCAGAAGCGACGACGAGTGCCATACGGCATTGTTGTCCGGTGGGTGTACGCTCGTTGCATCATGTGATGCAGTGCTCAATACACGGATGTGTTATGCAGTAGGTGTCCGGGTGAGATGTGCGTCCAACGAATACTTGCCCGCCCCGGTAATCATAAGTGATATCGATGCGGCAAGGAGGGTAAGAATGTATTCGTAGCCACCCGTTGCCATAGAAAAACCTTTGGTTGCATGTACGGTTGCAAAGGCGATGACGGCAACGATGATAAATAGCTTTGCTACCCAGTGGGTGTAGAGTCCAAGAATCATCATGATGCCGCCCACCAACTCAACCGCAATGAGTGCGATGGCAAAAAAGGTGGCGAACGGAAAGCTGAGTGAGGTTAAGTATCCTGCTAAATACGGCACTCCTTTTATAAATTTGTCATACCCATGGTACGCAAATACGACACCAATCATAACGCGTAGGATAAGGGGAGCTATATCACCCCACGTATCGGCGCATTTACAAGAAAGTAATGTGTTCATAGTGTCTTTGGGTAAAGGTCAACGAATAATAGTTTGACTATATAAGCAAAGGTGCTTGACTGCAATAGACTATCTGCTGTCTGCTCGCTATGGTTATTTTTTTTCCAATGCGGCCATGCGTTTACGCATGGCGATGATAGATTTTTTATACGCCGCCACATCAATGGCTTCACCGCTAATGGCGTGAGTACCATCCTCTGTAATCAGGTGTGCGTCTTGTAACTCCTGCACTACCTCTTGTGCTGCTTCTTCGGCGTATAGGTCACGGGCTACTGCGCTCTCCTCCTTCCTTTGTGCTCCTTTTTTGCCAAGCGAACTCAGGAGCGTGGTGTCACCGGTGTATATTGCTTTTTGCACATCAAGTGGTTTTTGGGGAAATCCTTCTCGCATATTATACAAATAAATTATCAACCGCGTCTTTGACTTCTTTGCCATCAGCGCGTCCTTGCAGGTCTGCCATAATCGCCCCAATAAGTTTTCCGGTGCCGCTCTTGTCGGTAATGCCAAGGGCAGCTGCTTTGTTTTGCACTACCTCACGTACCTCATCAGAGGACATCATTGCCGGTACGTACTCTTCAAGGAGTATTGCTTCCGCGTCTTCAAGAAGTGCGAGGTCTTCTCGGTTACCCGTACGGAATTGACTCGCTGCCTCGCGGCGCTGTTTCAGCGAGCGGCGAATAAGGGTGAGTACCTCATCATCAGTGAGGGTGTCTTGAGGGGTTCGTTTGGTCGCAGTGAGCTCTTGGGTAAAGAGGGAAAGGAGTCCACGTAAGACTGAAAGACGCACCTCCTCTTTTGCCTTCATTGCAGATACCATATCTGCGCGTATCTGTGCTTGTAGTGACATAGAATGCAAATGGGTTATATATGGGGATAAGTGTACCACATTCAGCACCGATACTGCAGGCGAACCGTGGAAAGTATTTCTATCTTAATAGATCATTCTTCTTTATACTGTAGGTATGGATCTTTCAAATCGTGCATGGGAGCGAATGACTCTAGATGATGTTCGTCGCTTACTTGCGGTAGATGTTACTACGGGTCTTTCTGTTCAAGAAGTAGAACGACGTACGAATGTGTATGGGAAAAATGTATTGCAACGTTCCCCTGAGACTACTTTTTTTGAAAAAGTAGTTGAGCAAATCAAAAATCCGCTCTCACTCATACTTATTGTTGCCGGATGCGCTACCTTTGCGCTTGCTGAGTATGTTGATGCGTCTGTTATATCCATTGCGCTTTTTATTAACGTCATCATTGGGGCATTTCAGGAAGAACGAGCTTCAAAGGCCTTCGAAAAACTTAATGCGTCGCAAGAACGTCATGCGCTCGTGCTTCGGGAGGGAAAGCGTCTCAATGTCCATGTAGAAACACTCGTGCCAGGAGATGTGGTGTATCTGGAAGGGGGGTATTTTGTACCTGCAGATTTGCGTATCGTTGAGGAAAAAGATTTGCAGGTGAATGAAGCGGCGCTCACCGGAGAGTGGCTCGCGGTATCAAAAAATACGGAGGTGATTACGGGTGATACATCTCTCGCGGAGCAGTACAATATGGTCTGGATGGGTACGCTTATTGAGTCGGGGTACGGTAGGGGGGTCGTCGTGGCGACTGGTCCAAAAACAAAAATTGGAGAAATAGCGCTTTCACTTGGAACCATCGACGCTCAGGTGACGCCACTCCAAAAAAATATTCACGCGATTGCACACTTCCTCTCTTTTGCGGTAGTGCTCACGTTAGTGGGTATCTTTGTATTTGGGGTACTGCAGGGCAGGTCATTTGAAGACATGTTATTAATTGCAATTGCAATTGCGGTGGCAACGATTCCCGCCGGATTACCGGCTGCACTGACGATTGTATTAGCGATTGGCATGGAATCAATCCTGCGTCGAGGTGGGTTAGTGCGTAATATTCTTGCGGCAGAAACATTGGGGAGTACCACGATTATTTTGACTGACAAAACCGGTACGTTAACCCAGGCACATATGCGTCTCGCCTCTCTACACAGTTACCAGGGGATTCGAGATCATAGTGAGGCACCGGTGAACGATAATCAGTTTTTACTCGAATTGGCAGTGTTGGGGTCAGAAGCGTTTGTGGAAGAGGGGGGTGATGCACCTTCAAAACTTACCGTACACGGAAAACCCATCGAAAAAGCGATTGTGGTATCAGGACTTGAGGCGGGGATAGCACAAAATGTACTTCGTACTGAATATACCCGACTCGATAATCTCCCGTTTACGTCGAGTCGTCGATTCGGGTGTTCACTGCACCACCACCCCAAAAAAAAGACCAATCGGCTCATTATTACCGGAGAGCCAGAAAAATTATTGGCAGCTTGTGCGTATGTACGCCTTGAGGGTAAACGGGAACTTGCGACCGCACATGAAAAAAAACGGTTTGCAGATACGCTTGCCGAATATACGAAGCAGGGAAAACGACTCATTGCCATTGCGTATCGTGATGGGGACTACCATGCAATTCCTGAAACAGAAACAGCAGATGCACTCCTGTCTGACATTGTCCTTGCTGGATTTATCGCGTTTGAAGATCCGATACGCGAGGATGTGCATGCGGCGATTGTGCAGGTACAGCAAGCAGGTGCACAGGTCATTATGTTAACGGGCGACAATGCGGGTACTGCTCACTATATTGCACGGCACGTGGGTATCACGAAGGTGGGAGATGATGCGGTATTGTCTGGGACGCTGATTGATGAGTTGTCTGACACCGAGCTATATACGCAATTACAAGGGACTCGTGTTATTGCACGTGCCACCCCTGCGCACAAGTTGAGGATTGTGCGTCTGTTGAGAAGTAATGATGAGGTGGTCGCCATGACGGGTGACGGGGTAAACGATGCGCCAGCATTACGG
>JAKFXP010000014.1 GCA_021731325.1 Parcubacteria group bacterium | reverse complement strand
AAAATAACGTAACAAAAACATGTACACAAGGACTACCCTTGACGTTGCTTGTTTCGTGGTTTCTTTTTATTAATAACATACAAACGACCCCGTCGACGGACGATCTTGTCATCTGGACTGCGTTTCTTAATCGAACTTCGTACTTTCATGATTGTATTCGTTGGGTATCGTACTCTATTTCAGGATTTTGTAAAATAATGCCCCTATACCCTTCTTGTTATCCGTGCACGTCCACCATAGGGATCGAGATGGAGTAACACCGTGTCGCCTACAAGAACCTTAATCCGGTGAATACGCATCTTACCGGCGAGGTACGCAAGTACCTTGGTACCATCCTCAACGTTGACGCGAAACAGAGCATTGGCGAGTGCTTCCTCGACCGTACCCCGTACCGCTTCCTTATTTGCTGATTCTTGCATTGAACGTGCAAAACATCCTATCAAATAAGGGGCTAAGCGTCAAGCTCAGTTACCACCACTATGTCCTGCACCTCAGCTGGAAAGGTACTTTTCCAGAACGGGCGAACGGTTGCATTGATTCGATCAATGCCCGGATACGCTTCTAATATACCTCCTTCTAACACGTCAAGCACACTTTTTTCCTTACCCGCAAGGTCTTCAGCAAGCTTTTTTTCGTCAAATTCCCAAATAAAATGAGCTTTTCCCTCTACTTTTACATCAAACGCGGTTGCTTGCCATGCAGGAGAAGCCCCTCCCTCAGACGATTCCTCGCCCGTACCTGCCGATTCTGCGATGGGGGTGGACATACTTGGTGTCACCGTCACCGCCAAATCGTATGGGTTATCAATATGTATCGGAGTACCGGTATACGAACCGATTGTCAGGGATGCTATTTTTTGTGCAAACGGTGCTTCAGGAAACAATACGCTGTGTATTTTTCCCGTAAGTGATACCGTTACCTGATCATCGCCGGACACCTCGTCGGGAAGTGGGTTAAATTCAAAGAATACCGCTTCTTTAAAGAGGTAATACCCTTGAGGTTTGTCTGAAGATTCAAAGGCGGCTGCAAGAAGCTCGTCTCGTAGTTGCTGTTCAAGCTCTTTGAGGGCGTTCTGACGCGCTGAATCCTCCACCGTACGACGTTTACCTTTAAATCCGCCCACCATTGCTGCAGATGATTTTGCATAGACCTTGCCCTCTTGTGGAAGCTTCGCAAAACCAGGTACGGTAAAATTACCCGACGCGATATTATATTCTTCTCCCGGCTCTTCTGCATATACCGACACCTCTACACTACCCGGTTCAGTGTCACTTTTTTTTCCGGGAACCTCGATTGATTCCTTGATACGGAAAATTTTACCCCCTTCAGACTGGAAACGTGTATTTTTAATCAACCGTTGTGGAGTTTCGGCATATGCATTAAATACCATTATTTTACCACTGGCACGTTCCTCCACGTCTTGCTCTGCTTGTGCAGGAACCGACTTTGTTGCCGTGCGCTCAAGAACAAGTTGTTCAAAGGGGAGTGCACCATTTTCACCAGTGGTTGCGGCCAAAAAAGTGGTGTTTGCAACGACCGTGTCTTGTTTTGGATACGCGGTGACCGAAGCTCCCGCAAACATAAACGACAAGACAACCGCCGAGGTGACAATGAGCGCGCCAATTGAAAGTGCAATATACAACCAAGGTCGTTCCCCGCTTGAGTTGCGCTCACCTTCAATGTAGGGGTCGTGCTCGTGACGAACGGGTGCATAGGGATCCATTTCCGGCGCACGAGTGTGCTCGTATGACTCTTCGTACCGGTTACGAGGCGGTAATGCCACCGAGTGGGTGGACTCCAGTCCCCGCGACGGCACCCGCGAACGGGCAGAAAAATCTTCACGCATCATAGCGGGACGCACCGGACGTGAGTTGCCAGCTTTTACAATAACATCCTGTAGTGGTGGTTTTCTCATAAGAATATTGGACAATATATATTGGTTTTAGTATACCACTGTTATGAGAGTTGCAATATCGACTCATCAACAGTTTTCAAAAAAAGGACAAGTCGTTCGTCGGTATGGGTACCGATTGTGCTCTGCGCACGCTCTGGAACACGTATAGGGTACTCAGTGACTTCAAAAGACTGTTCAGATCGTATGCCCGGTAACCATACCGGCTTGGTAAGAAACCTTGCATAGGGGGCATAAAATTCCGCCGCTGACAGTAGTACGGTACGTGGAATAGTAACCCCTTGTGACAAGATACCGAGCGCCTCCACAATAGCGGTCTGCCACACTGCACCCGCCGCTTCGAACGCATCGGTATGTTTTGTTTGTGGATTTATTATTGAATATTGCTTTTCATACACCGTATACGCGCCATATGCTTCTCGAGCATTTGCCGCATCGGGTGCAATGGCGAGCAAAAGATCATTTTCACCATAGGGAATCGTTTTTGTTCCGACACAAACACCATTTCGTATCAATATAATATTTGAGAGTTGTCCGCCGATATCTATCAATATGCTGTGTCGTTTTTGAGTACACAGATTATGTGCCCGAACTCCTTGTATAAAAATCCAGGTAGAGCTGGTAATGGTGAGGGTGTGATTAGGAACCACGCGGTGCAAGATGTCTCGCACGTGTTCGGTTACTGATTGCGCAGCAAGTGCAAGGTACGTGCGTATACGACATTCTCGCGCCTCCCGTTCTTTGTACGCGGTCACCGGGTACCCATCCAACCATACCCCGAGATCATGTTGTTCGAGGAGTTCTGGGGCGCCCATCACTTGACTCCACGACACACTTTCTGCCGTAGCGAGAAATGACTTGAACATAGTTGCATGCAACTCATCAGTACTTCCATGGGTGATGGCAAATGGAGTATGTGCAGACTTCCCATCTTCGATGACCGACCCGAGAAACCACGGGGGGCCGAACACACACGTAACCGAGAGCGCACGCATCGTAAACTGCGGATTTCGACTTGCAACTGATACCCCTTCGCTAACCATACGCATCCCCAATTCGAGCAGAGCGGCATACATTGATTTTTCATACCGCACATAATCCTCTTCGCGCAAAAAAGCGAAATCAATTCGCGCATGCCAGAGTAATGCAACTCCCGACACCGTACACACCCCAAGACCAACGCCGATACTTGATGCGCCAATATCAAAAAGAGCATATGATCGCGCGCTTCCTTTGCTTCGTGACATACCTTAAGAGTATACGGCACAACACACCGTATGGTATGCACCCATAGGTGAATTATGGGGAAATAGTACTGAGAATCTATGCAAGTACCGCTTTGATACGACGCACACCCGCAGAGGAGGCTTCCTCTTTGAGAATTTTGAACGTGCCGTGTATATCACTCGCTTGCTTCACATGCGGCCCGCCACAGAGCTCCTGTGAGTACACAGTGCCCTCTGGAGAGGTGAATGCATACACGGTCACTTGTTCAGGGTACTTTTCCCAAAAACTCCCTTCGACACCCTGCGCTTTTGCCGTATCCTTGTCCATAATACTCGTCGTCATCATGGCATTCGACTGAATTGCTTCGTTCACGTACGTTTCGACCTGGTCAAGAATCTCGCGTGGCACCTTCTCGTGGTAGGTAAAGTCGAAGCGAGTGCGTTCACTAGTGATATTGGACCCTGCCTGATGCACCCCATCACCCAAGTACCTGCGAAGTCCCGCGAGCATAAGGTGCGTACAGGTGTGCAGCATCGTCGTTATCTCCCCTGTATCTGCAAGGCCACCTTTGAACTTTTGCTCGGAACCGGCGCGAGATAATTCTTGATGGGTACGCATCTCTGTGGCGTACCCCAGGGTATCAACCGTAAGACCACGTTCAGATGCTAATTCTTGAGTTAATTCAAGTGGAAAGCCATACGTGGCGGAAAGGGTAAACGCATCAGTACTTGAAATAGGTACCCCTCTTTCAGCATACTTTTCGAACTGTTTTAAACCACGTGATAATGTGGTACGAAATCGCTGCTCCTCATCCCTTACCGCTTGCACGATGGCATCTGCTCGAGTGACCAATGTTTGGTATCCCCCTCGATACATTGCGATAATAGGCTCTACCACTGACGCGAGGCCACTTCCCTGTACACCTAGCACATCCGCATACCGCACCGCACGTCGTATGAGACGTCGCACGAAGTAGCCCTGGTCAGTGTTGCTGGGATACACCCCATCTCCAATCAAAAATACCGCTGCTTTCATATGGTCTGCAATGACTCGAAATGCTTTGGTTTCTTTTGGATTAGCACCGTACTTTTTACCCGTTGCCATTTCAATATAGGCAATAATGGGCTGGTGGTTAACCGCGACAATATCCGGCGTCTTATTTGCAGCCATGACAATACGTTCCAGTCCGCCACCAAAATCAACGTTGGGCTTTGGAAGAAGCGAGAAACTTCCATCCTCGTTCTTTTGGTACTGCATAAAGACACTGTTCCCTATTTCCAAAAATCGGCCGCAGTCACAGTTGGGATGACAGTAGGTACCGTACGCATCATCATGTGCTATATCAAACTCGTAAAAGACCTCTGAATCGGGGCCACCCGGTTCGCCGGCAGGCATAGCGCTCGGCACTCCTGCACGACTCCACCAATTCTTTTTTGCGTCATAATAAAAGATGCGTTCGCCTTCTTTGATACCGCGCGCGGCACCATCAGCTTCGGAGCCTATATATCCAGCCGTCGCTTCGATGCCCACCCCTTTAAAAAGTCCCTGCCAGAGCGACACCGCCTCATCATCGCGCGGAATACCTAATGTTTCGTCTCCTGCAAAAACAGTGACATATAGACGTTTTGGGTCAATACCTATCTCTTTGGTCAAAAAATCAAAGAACCACGGAAGTTGTTCCTGTTTACCATACTCACCGAGAGACCAATTGCCGAGCATCTCAAAAAAAGTAGTGTGGCGATTGTCGCCCACTTCTTCAATGTCGCCTGAACGAAAACATTTTTGACTGTCAACGAGTCGCGTTCCGCCCGGATGTGCTTCGCCCAAGAGATACGGAAGTAAGGGTTGCATACCGGAGCCGGTAAATAGGGTTGTCGGATCATTTTCGGGTACTAACAGCGCAGACGGTATCTCGACATGTCCCTGCGCTTTAAAAAAAGCAAGATATTTTTCTCGTATCGTATTGGTATCCATAGATAGTAAAGTAAGTTACTAACCGGTAGGGGTTCAACCTCTATCGGTTACGCAAGGGGGTTACCCGATTGATCGATGGCGCCCGCAGCGACCGTAACGGCACGATCATACGGGAGGTACTCGCTAATTGCCGTATTAACCTCTCGTACCGTCAGTGCGTCGATTCGTGCAAGGTATTCATCGAGGTACGTGACTGACCTCCCCGAAAGCACTGTTCCAAACAAGGTAGCGCAGAGGCCACTCGTTGTTGATAACCCTATCACATGTTTACCACGAATCTCCTCTTTACGCTTCATAAGCTCTTTTGAGGTGATGCCCTTCTCCACAAACAATCGTATCACCTCTCGAAATGACGAACGAGCACGACCGAATACATCATGGGGAAATATTGCTTTTGCACTCAAGTATCCCGGATAGCCATCACTAAGCCCTTGGAGCGATGCGTACGCCCCATAAGTAAGACTTTGTTTGGTGCGCAATGTCATGAATAGTCGTGAAGTTGCAGAGGAACCTCCAAGAATATGTACCCCAACCTGGAGTGCATGGTATGCAGTACTCTCTCTGGTGAGGGTGGTTGGTATACCGAGGTACGTATCGACAT